>JALHTA010000452.1 GCA_022865545.1 Actinomycetota bacterium
AAAGATTCTTGAGAAATATATTTTTCCAGCTATTAATTAGATATTGATTAAACTTTTCTGTCTTTTTTTTGAATCTAATCATTAAGATATCTATGACACATTTGTCTTAGTGATTGGGGAGAGAGGATTCGAACCATGAATAATTTATCTATAATTATATAAAAATTAGTATTAATACAAGTATTAAGATGGTGTCCCTGGGCAGATTCGAACTGCCGACACCAGGTTTAGGAAACCTGTGCTCTATCCATCTGAGCTACAGGGACACAGAGCAAATAGTAGCAGAGCAAATTAAGGTTGTCAAAGTAAAAAACAAGCTTTAAAAACCCTGATATTGGCATCATAATATACATAATGCTTTTTTAATATCTTAATGACCCAAAGACTTGTTCAGCAGCCAAATATTGCCTATTCAAGAGATATATTTATAATCCGTTCTACAAGATCCTCAAATGACATCCCTGATTCTTCAGCAGCCATAGGAAGCAAGCTGGTATCGGTCATTCCAGGTGAGGTATTTAGTTCAAGGACATAGGGTTTTCTGTCTTTTTTTCCGAGGATTATATCGACCCTTGAAAGATTTTTACATTTTAATGCCTTATGTACATCAAGTGCTACTTTTTTTACTTTACTTAACTCATCTTCCGGGATCCTTGCAGGTACAAAATATTCAGTCTCTCCGACCCTGGATCTTGATTCAAAATCAAAGAAATTATTTACAGGCACTATCTCTACTACAGGCAGGACCTCTGGTTTGTTCTTTCCTATAATACTTACAGCAAGTTCAATACCAGAAATAAATCTTTCAAGGATGACTTTCTTGTTATATCCCAGAGCTGAGATAATCGCATCTGCAAGATCTTCTTCATTTTCAACCAGTCTGATCCCGAGAGCGGACCCCTGAGCCGAAGGTTTGACAACAAGCGGCAAACCGATCTTTTTTACTATATGGGGTAGAAGTTTTGAGGCTCCCAATTCCCTGAAAGAACTAGCATTTAAAAAATAAAATGGCGGTGTAGGTATCTCCAGACTTTCAAATATCTGTTTTGAGATTATTTTATCAAAACTAAGCACATTAGGATAAACTCCCGGACCGGTATACGGTATTCCCAGGACCTCAAGGATCTCCTGAATGGTCCCATCCTCTCCATCTTTCCCATGTAGCGCTATATAGGCAAGATCGATTTTTTCAGAAGTCAGGTTTTCCACAATAGACTGGTCCACATCCAGCTTTATAACATGATGCCCCAGCTTCCTTAAAGCATTGGAGACACGTTGGCCACTCTTTATCGATATCTCCCTTTCGAGGGATCTCCCCCCCATTAAAACTGCGATACTTCTTTTTTTCATTTTAACCACTCTCATATAATAAGATAATGATCTATTTAAAGCTCTTATATAATCTGATCTTATCCTTGATTATTTTTGCCAGTATTTTTATTCCTTTTTCAATGTTTTCCCTGCTTTCAGTGCAGAATGCAATTCGTGCAGAGTCCGTACCTCTACCGTCAGCATAGAAACCTGTTCCCGGGACAAAAGCAACTTTATTTCTAACAGCATCGGCAAGGATCTCCTTTGTATTAAGAAAATCAGGAACTTTTAACCAGATAAAGAATCCACCTTTTGGTTTTGACCAGGTAGCTATACTTGAAAGATTTTCTTCCAGGGCCGAAAACATTGTGTCCCTTCTATTTTTATAGATCTTTATGAATTCTGTTATATTATTTTTCCATGAAGGATCTGAAAAATATTCATAAGCTATCCTCTGGGAAAATGTGCTATTACACAGTATAGCTGATTGTACTCCAAGTGTGAGCTTTTCCAGTATAAGATGTGGCGCCACTATCCAGCCGATCCTGAACCCGGGAGCAAATAATTTGGATAAAGTGCTTACATAGATGACATTTCTATTGTCTCCTTTACTGTCAAGTTCCTTAATGGTCGGGATTGCTTTTCCTTCATATCTTAGCATCCCATAGGGATTGTCTTCGATTATTATAGTATTATGCTTCCTGGCCAGATCCAGGAGAGCCTTTCTCCTTTTAAGACTTATAGTGGTCCCCGATGGATTAGAAAAACTTGGTACCACATATATAAATTTAACTCCGGTCTTTTCCCCTGACAGCTTATTTAGCTTCTTCTCTACTTCGGAGACAATTATTCCGTCCTTATCGATTGGTATTCCTATTATATTGGCTTCATAAGCCTTAAAAGCATTAAGTGCCCCAGTATAGCTTGGTGCCTCAGTGATAATCGTATCTCCAGGATCAATAAAAATCTTGGCAAGAAGGTCAAGTGCCTGTTGTCCACCGGCTGTTATTATAATATCCTCTTCATCCGCTGACACACCTTCCAAAGCCATAACATCGATGAGCCTGGTCCTTAAGGGATAATAACCAGTAGAATTACCATACTGGAGACTTATCTCTGCATCGGTCCTAAGCGTCCTTTTGATATATCTTTCAAGCTTTTGGTGATTAAGCGCCCTTACCTCAGGAAGCCCGCCAGCAAAGGATATGATATCGGGACGGGCAGATAATGAAAGCAGATCCCTTATCTCAGATGAAACCATACCTTCCATCCTGCCGGAGTAGAGGTGTTTCCAATAATCAAATGTAATCTTTTTACTCATGGGTACTGCTTACAGTAAAATATTTGACTTAGCGAATAACTATATTAATAACTTAAGTATCTGCTCAAATAGTAAGTTATAAATATATATTAAATCAGCCAAAACTTCAAAAAGGATTTATAAGTTTAAACAATATTTTTAAGTGATATAATTAATCGCAGAAATAAACAGGGGGGGAAGGTTTTTTATAATTATGAGCATAAAAGTGATCATCAGGGATCTTTTTGCTGATAAAATTGAAAAACTTGATATTAAATGTGTTAAGTGTGATTTCTGGTTTGACTATAATAGTGAGAGTCTTCTAAAAGCTATTTTAAATGTGAAAAGCATTTCCGAAGTAAAGGAATTACTGCAGAGTAAGTTATTTGAAAAGAATTATAGCAAAGCTTCCCAGAAAAAACTGGCTGTTTTTCAAAATAATGGAGGAATAGTAAAGGGAGACTTTAAAGAAAGAAAATGTGTTGGCATCCTTTTTGCTGGAAATTATAGTCTTTTCCCTAAATTAAAATCTTTCAGAGTCTTCCCAACTGATCCAAAAAGTATTTTTCTGGGATGTATATATGTGGAGCCTGCACAGAAAGGATCGGGGATCGAAAAGAGGCTGCTTATGGAGCTTGAGAAGGATCTATTAAAAAAGAAAGCTGTCTCTATAGAGACAATTGCAAAAAGGCTGAATGATGATATAGATGAAGATGAATTTGAAAACAGCCCTCTAATATCCTTTAAATTCCTTATAAATAATGGTTTTTACCTCAAAAAAAATGATGAACATAATCCTTTGCTGAGACTGGATATTCAAAGTATTGTCAATAATTTCGCAATAGAAGATCTGATTCTTGAAAAACTTGCCTATAAGAAGGTGGCCAGGAATCCGGTTATAATCAAGCAGAAATGATCACTCGATCAGAGATTTCCTATATATTTAATAGACCCCAGATGAATCTACAGGATATTTTTTAAATTATCGTGATAGGAATGTATAAATAAATTATTTTCTAATTTATAATTATATGCATAATCCTTAGATAAATATTTTAAGAATAAGAGTAAAGATAAAGGAATAAATGAAGATAGAGAAAAATAAAAAAATGAAGGCGCAGCTTTTCTATGGTCCCGGCGATATAAGGTTTGAGGAAACAGATATCCCCCGGATAGGCCCGGGGGAAGCTCTTGTGAAGATTAAGAGCGCCCTTACCTGCGGTTCGGATTTAAAGACTTATAAGAGGGGACATCCCACTATGATAGTCAAGGGTTCTGTATTCGGCCATGAATGGGCTGGAGATATAGTAGAGCTGGGTAAAGGCGTAAAAGACTTTGCTATTGGTGACAGGGTAGTAGCAGCAAATTCAGTACCTTGCTTTAAGTGTTATTACTGCAAACTTGAACGCTATTCGATGTGTGAGAATATAGTTTATAATAATGGGGCATATGCAGAGTATATAAAAATACCTGCAAATATATTGCCTATTAATACATTGAAGATCCCGAAACATCTAGAGTATAAGCAAGCTGCACTTACGGAACCACTTGCCTGTGCCGTCCATGGGATAGACCAGTCAAATATAACCGAAGGTGATATTGTTGCTGTAAACGGGGCAGGTCCTATTGGATTATTCTTTGTGGCTCTTGCAAAACTTAAAGGGGCAGTTGTAATATCTTCCGACCTTTCTGATGAAAGACTCAAAGTCGCAGAAGAGCTGGGAGCTGATCATATTGTAAATGCTACTGAAGTAGATGACCAGGTAGAGGCGGTAAGGGCCCTTACTACCGGAGGTAGGGGAGTTGATGTTGCAATAGAAGCTACCGGTTTTCCAAAAGTATGGGAAATGACGATACTGATGGCAAGAAAAGGAGGTACCGTAAACCTGTTTGGAGGTTGTGCCTCCGGAACATCTATTACGATAGATACACAGTTACTTCATTATAATGAGTTGACAATAAAGGGAGTCTACCACCTCACCCCATACTATTTCAGGAAAGCATTTAAACTTATGGAAAAGGGGTTATTTGATACATTAAAATTTATTACTTCAGATATGCCTCTTGAAAAGCTAGCAGATGCCCTGGAGCTTATGGGGGAGCAGAAGGGTATAAAATATAATATTACAAATTAAGGAAGGAAGTGAATAATGGCAAAGGATGAAGAAAAAAAGATATTTCTTACCGAGGAGGAGATGCCGAGGCAGTGGTATAATATAAACCCGGATCTACCTAAACCACTTGCACCTCCGCTAAATCCACAAACCGGAAAACCATTGGGACCTGATGACTTATCAGTTCTTTTCCCGATGGAACTCATCAAACAGGAAATGAGCATGGACAATTACATTGATATCCCGGAAGAATTAGTGGAGATATACAGGATCTGGAGACCTTCACCTCTCATAAGGGCAACAAGACTGGAGAAATTTCTGGATACCCCGGCAAAGATCTATTATAAGAATGAAAGTGTCAGCCCTGCAGGAAGCCATAAGCCTAATACTGCGATCGCGCAGGCATATTACAACAAAAAAGAAGGAGTAAAAAAGATAGCCACTGAGACAGGAGCAGGACAGTGGGGAAGTGCCCTTGCTTTTGCGTGTAATCTGCTTGAAATCGAGCTGACTGTATATATGGTAAAAGTAAGCTATCAGCAGAAACCCTATAGAAGAAGCCTGATGCACCTATGGGGAGCTGAAGTCTTTGCCTCACCAACAGACAGGACCGAAGCCGGAAGAGCCATGCTGGCTCAAGATCCTGACTCTCCCGGTTCACTGGGATTAGCCATTAGCGAAGCTGTGGAACATGCGGCTAAAAGCGGCGGGGATACAAAGTATTCACTGGGAAGCGTGCTGAATCATGTAATACTGCATCAATCCATTGTCGGGCTTGAAACTAAAAAACAGTTTGAAAAAATTGGGTTATACCCCGATATCCTTATAGGTTGTATTGGCGGCGGAAGTAATTTTGGCGGCTTTGTTTTTCCTTTTATCCCGGATAAAAAAGCAGGAAAAGATATCAGGATCATTGCTGCAGAGCCTATTGCATGTCCGACTGTTACAAAGGGTCCATACACTTATGATTATGGCGATACTGCAAAGATGGCTCCAATTGTAAAGATGTACTCTTTGGGCCATGATTTTATTCCTGCACCGATCCATGCAGGGGGCTTGAGGTATCATGGAATGGCACCGCAGGTCAGTCTTCTTGCTGCTGAAAAGATGATCGAGGCTGTAGCTCTTCCGCAAAACCCTGTTTTTGAAGCAGCAATTACTTTTGCGAGAACAGAGGGAATAGTGCCTGCACCTGAAACAGCTCATGCAATAAGGGTAGCGATGGACGAGGCGATAAAATGCAAGGAAACTGGTGAAGAGAAAGTCATAGCATTTAATTTCAGCGGACATGGACATTTTGACCTTTCGGCTTATGATGCTTATTTGAGCGGTAAATTGGAAGACTATGAATATCCTGATGAGAAGATAAAAGAATCTCTCAAGAATCTGCCGAAAGTATAGGAAACATAAGAAGTAAGACAGGACCATACTATAAATATAGAGGTCCTATGTGTTTACTGTTTTTAGCAGGGAGCGGCCCCTTAAAAGGGCTAGCTCCCTGTCTAATAAGCTATAGGATCTCCCGGCAGACTACTATAGTATGATCATTTTACTCTTTACAATAAAATGATCCGAAAAATCTATACCTGGGAGCCTGTCTGAGAACAAGCCAAGATCCAGTTCACGGACAGGCTCCTGGACTATGAGTTAATACGAAAAAAATCATACGAAAAAAATCTACTTGCTTTTTTC
>JALHTA010000453.1 GCA_022865545.1 Actinomycetota bacterium
AACCAATTATCATAACCACCCAAGCTAAGATTTGCACATACATCAGCAGCTGTACCGGCTGTTGCACATTCAGCCTCAATGTCAATGGTATTCTGCTCACCTGTACCCACGGCAGTGCCATCTGCACCCGAGATCTCTATCCCACCACACCCCCATACAGCCTTTAGGCTCTGATCGCTGGGGGCGGCTTCCAGATAACGCCAGCTTGGGCTACCGGAATAACTACCTTTGTCGTAGAAGATATATCCTCCCGCTGGTCCGATGTCGAGTAGAACATATGTTACCGCAATCGTTGTTGTGGCAGTAACACTTCCAGCAGTATTGATTGCGGTAAGGGTATAAGTAGTAGTTGTTGTTGGATTTACTGCGGTTGCTCCTGTCATAGCAACACTACCAATAGCATTGTCAATGGTAACACTGGTAGCATCTGTAACACTCCAGCTTAAGACAGAACTATCTCCTACATTAATAGTTAATGGACTGGCTGAAAAGGAATTAATAAGGGGAGTTGTTGGAGATGCTCCGGTACATCCAGTAATAAATACTAAAACCACCATTGTAAAAAACAAACATAAATACTTAAAATAAGTAATTTTTCTGCTTTTCATTTATTATCTCCTTTCTCTGTCTAAACTTTAAAATTAGTCTTCTCTACTTTAATTATTTATTTGTATCACTTTTTTAAAAATATAAATGAAAAAGAGTCTTATTATATTATATATTCGACTCTTTAGATTAAAGTCCTTCTTTTTTAAAGAAATATTTTAAAACAAAAAAGCCCCTCAGCTTGATTGCCAAAGGGCTGGAATGGTCAGGCTCCCCCTATTGGACAGCTTCAGAACTTTCTTAGAACATTGTTCTTAGAAGGCCGCAAACCTTTACTGTAAATATCAATAGATAGCTTGGCAATTTTCTTCTCTAAATGAGCAGGATACATTTTTAATCCTGGCAATATATTATCGGGCATACCATCAAACATCCAGGTAATGCCTAAAAGCATCACAGCAGTATAATGGTCAAATAAATCAACTCCAGGTGAATCTGTTCCAGTAGCTAAATTCAATAGACTTCCTTTAGCTAACAAAAAGAGATATTTTCCCCCAATAGTAAATTGCTCAATATGAGCCTTCATTTTCTGGTGCGGTTGATCATATAACCAATCAATATCAATTTCACGATTGGAATGGCCAGCATTGAAAAGAATAGCCCCGCGTCTTACTTGGTAAAGCTGTTCTTTAGATAATACTCCTTCAACCCCTGTAGCTGTCACAATGATTTGAGAACGATCAAGTCCTTCTTCTAGAGTAACCATTTCACATCCATGATGACTGGCCTCTAAAAGGCGGATAGAATTTACATCAAATACAGATACAATGGCACCTAAATTGCGTGCCCGCTCTGCTATACCTTTTCCCACTGGACCATAACCAATGACAAATACACGTTTCCCAAATAACCCCATTCCGGTTATATAACTAAATACCGGCCAGATACTATCCCCAACATGATAGCGATTCTCTAGATGGTTTTTTGAAGGAATTCTATTCCAGTCAAAAACAGGGAATGGTAGCTTATATTTCTTTAAGAGATTAATCCCACTGGTGGTTGCTTCTAGGGCTCCTTTGACTGGAGGAGTTTTATCCAGATAAGCTACAATCATCTCTCCACCCGTATCGCAAAGGTAATCAGCTTCAAAACTACGGATTAAAGCCAAGTTCTTCTGATAGTCTAATTGACTCATCCCTTGCCACCCGAAGACAGTAATTCCCTTGGAGACTGCATAAGCAGCTGCAATATCATTTGTGCTATCTACATTACAAGCCCCCATCACAATTTCTACTCCAGTTTGTTTTAAAACTAACATCATTAAAATGGTATTTTGCATGGTAATATGTCCCCAATAAGCTAATCTTTTACCGCGATAATTTTGGGAAGCAATTTGACGACAATATTGTTCAGTGATGGGTGTAATGTATCGGTACCAGGTAAGCTGTCCTTCGTCAATTTGGGCAGCAAGGTTCGGATCTTTTATTCTTGATGAAATCATTTTATTTTCCTCCTATATACCTTTTCAAACTAAAAATATAACATTAAAAAATTAATATATTAATTAAGTCCTCTAATCGATTGTTTTATTGTAATAAGCTTGAATATATTGAGATTAAGAAGCTAATAATAAATACTATGTTTTGTATTCTACACATCTTATCAAAAATCCTTCTTTTTTGGGAAAATAATTTATAAAACAAAAAGCCCTTCAGCAAATGCCAAAGGGCTTGGAATGTCTTGGCTCCCCCTATTGGACGCGTTCAGAACTTTTAGAGGAAATATAGGAATAGAAATATTAGGTTGAATCAGTTAGTTTTTTCGGAAAAATAAACAAAATAACTATTATCTGGCTCACCAACATTTTTATAAAGGATTAACACCTTTACCCATAGAATGAGCTTTCCCTAGATAATTTCCTCGCGTATAATATTCCCTTATTCCAGGGATATACATAATTGGACGAAATTTATCCACCAAAATTTTGCCATTTTCG
>JALHTA010000454.1 GCA_022865545.1 Actinomycetota bacterium
ACAGAAACTCCAAATATTGTCAGGGAAAAGATACGGACCACCGAAAAGAGTAAGATTGCTTCACTTGCTTCAAAAATCATAGATGAAGGTGATAATATTTTCCTTGATGGATCCACCACCACTCATGCCCTTGCAAAAAGATTATATAATTTTAAGGAAATAAAAGTTGTTACAATAGGTCTTGATATATTAAATGAGTTAAGAGACATTAGCGGTGTAGAGGTGATCAGCCCCGGAGGAGTACTGGACAAGATCACGATGAATTTTCTGGGGAGAAGCACTGAAGAATTCTTGAAGAACCTCAATTCCGACAAAGCCTTTATATCCACATCAGGTATTTCCATAAAAGCAGGTCTTACTGAACCGAATCCGCAGCAAGCATTTATAAAGAAAATAATGCTTGAAAATGCCCAGCAAAGAATACTTCTTGCGGATGGCAGCAAGTATGATGTGATAGCTCTTAACAGGATATGCGACCTGAGTGATCTTGATATTGTTATTACCGACAATAAACCAGATAATGAATATTATCATTTCTTTAAACAGAATAATATAAAAGTACTATATTGACAGCAGGCAAATAATGAGACTTGCAAAAGTCATAGGAAACGCAGTTTCCGTTTCGAAACATGAAAAACTTGAAGGTATAAAACTTCAGATCATAAAGCCTATTGATCCTGAAGGAAAGAAGATATCCAAACCTATTATAGTAGCTGATTACCTCAATTCAGCGGCCGGAAGCCTGGTTTACTGGATAGAGGATGGAGTAACTATATGTAAATGGATGGGGATAAAAAGTATACCTTTGAGGGGATCTATCCTTGGACAGATCGATAGGATAGACCTTAAGGATAAGACGATAAAGGGTTAGGCTGATATGAAACTTGTAAAAGTAATAGGAAGTGTCACATCGACTATAAAAGATGATACGCTTAAAGGTTTTAAATTGCTTATGGTAAATACCGTAGGAACAGATCTCAGATCTACAGGTGATTACTATATAGCAGCCGATACGGTGGGGGTTGGCGAAGGTGAGTTGGCCCTTATAGTCACAGGAAGTACCGCCAAGCAGACTGAAGCAACAAAAGGTAAAAATATTGATGCGGCCATAGTTGCAAAAGTAGACAGGATAAACCTGGAGAAATAATGGACAGACAGAGATTAGATATCATAAAAGAAGCTGGAGTGGTTGGAGCCGGAGGAGCCGGATTTCCTACTCATATAAAACTTGATGCAAATGTGGACACCTTTATTATAAATGCAGCAGAATGCGAACCTCTTATAAATGTGGACAAACAGCTGCTGGAGTTTTACTTCAAAAAAGTGTATTCAGGAATGAAGACTGCAGCGGAGCTTGTAGGAGCAAAAAGAGTAGTACTTGCCATAAAGGAAAAGAATAAGAAAGCAATAGATACTATTGAAAACTTTAACGGCGATGATTTTGAACTATTATAGCTGGGTGATTTTTATCCGGCAGGCGACGAGCAGGTACTGGTAAATGAAGTAACTGAGAGGATCGTCCCTGAAGGAGGAATACCTCTACAGGTCGGTGCCGTGGTCGTAAATGTAGAGACGCTTTTAAATATAAAAAATGCCCTTGACGGCATTAAGGTAATAGATAAATACGTGACTGTAAATGGAGAAGTAGAAAAGCCTATGACACTGCTTGTCCCGGTAGGTACAGGTGTCAGGCAGTTAATAGATCACTGCGGGGGGATCAAGGGAGAAGGAATGATGGTGCTGGATGGCGGTCCGATGATGGGTAAGATGATCGATCCTGAAAATTATTCAGTGAAAAAGACGACTAAATCCATCCTTGTCCTACCGGAAGATAATGTGGTCATCGAAAATAAAAAGAGAGCCATCAGTGCGGATATGAAAAGAGCCCAGGCTATATGCCTGAGCTGCCGTATGTGTACTGATCTTTGTCCCCGGTACTTGCTTGGCCATGATCTTTTTCCAGATGAATTGATGAAGAGACTTTATAAGGGTAGTTTATCTGATGAGGAGATAGGTAGATTTGATTTTGCCTACCTTTGCTGTGATTGTGGATTATGCGAACTTTACAGCTGTGTAGTCGATCTTTCTGCGCGTTCGATATTTAACTATCTTAAAGGGGAACTGGCAAGGCTCGGTATAAAAAATCCTCACAATAGGACAGATCTTGAAGCAAATGAATTCCGGCAGTTCCGCAAAGTTCCGGTATCAAGATTAAAGAAAAGGTTGGAGATCGATAAGTATGAAAGTTTGACACCTCTTTCTGAATTTACTACTGATATTAAAAAGATAAGATTATATTTATCGCAGCATGTGGGAGCACCTGCAATACCTGTGGTCTCAGAGGGAAGTTCAGTAAGGCGCGGGGACCTGGTGGCAGATATACCTGAAGGAAAGCTGGGAGCTGCTATCCACAGCTCTATAGATGGAATTGTAAAAGAGGTCGGAGAAGAATATTTGGTGATTGAAAAATAATCAATGAGTGGGACTATGGAAACTGGTGAAAAAAAGACAAATATATTTGTAGCAGAGTTTAAGAGTGTATCAAGGGGAATAATGGTCACTGATAGTATGGTTAAATCTGCTGAAGTCAATATTGTCCAGGCCAGTTCATTATGTCCCGGTAAATACCTTACAATACTGGAAGGGAAGATCAGCGCCCTTACAAGTGCAGGCAAGATCGCAGAGGAACTGGGCGGAAGACATCTTTTTAGCAGTTTTACCGTAAGTGGAATAGACCAGAGGATAATAGAGGCTATTGGCGGAGACCTGGCAGAAGCATCCGGTGATGCTATCGGGATAATAGAAGGACCGCATATGGCGGACCTTATAAATTCCTCTGATATTGCCCTGGACAGTGCAGAGATAGATTTTCTGGAGTACAGGCTGGCAAGGGGCTGTGGGGTAAATAGCTTTTTTATTATTACCGGGGTCCTTTCCGCGGTAAATGAAGCAGTTGGTAATGCCAGCAGATTTTTAGGTGAGAGGGGATCACTTATAGCCTATAGGATATTACCTGCCCCCGACAGACAAGTAATGAAATGGATGAAGAGTTCATTGTGCAAATGTTAAAAGTTTTCTTATTATGTCAGGGGAGACATATTTAAAGGTTAATAAATAAAGGGGAAAAAAGGAAAATGGTTTATCAAAAAACAGAAAGTCAGCACAGAAATGATATTATCGATATCTGCAAGAGAGTGCATAGCAATGGATGGGTAGCATCCAATGATGGGAATATTTCGATAAGGATAGGTCCAAATGCAGTACTATGTACACCCACTGGTATGAGCAAGGGATACCTCAGAACTGATCAACTTGTGAAGGTGGATATGGATGGAAATAAGCTGGAAGGTGAACTTGAAGCATCTTCAGAGGTAAAGATACATCTTGATGTTTACAAAAATAAAAAAGGAATAAATTCAGCGGTACATGCGCACCCGCCATATGCAACAGCATATGCGGTAGCAGGTATCCCGCTTGACCAATGCGTGATCCCGGAGATCATAGTCTCACTTGGTTCCATACCGCTTACAAAATACGGAACACCTTCTACACAGGAGATACCTGAAAGTATCAGAAAGTATCTGCCTGACCATAATGCATTCCTTCTTGAAAATCACGGGGCCTTTACAATAGGTAATGATGTACATCAGGCATATTACAGGATGGAGAGCATGGAACTCTTTGCGAAGATAAGTTTACTTGCCAAGACACTTGGAAATGTAAATACTATAAGTGAGGAAAATGTACAGAAAATAATGGATATGCGTTCCAACTGGATAAAAGATGAAGGGGGATATGCAGGATGCAGGATAGATGGTAAGTTTATAGGCAGCGCTGGAAACGGATCTGGTGCAGGAGTAAACACTGTAGCCGGACAAAATTCAGGAAATAATGGAAGCGGAAGCAGCTATAGCCCGGATGGCAGCGGGAACAATGATGCGGCAGTAAATGGTGACGATGTGATAACTATAAGGAAAAGTGAGCTTGTAGATATGATAAGCAAGATAGTTGCTAATATCGTCAACAAAAAATAATGGATAATAGGGATATCTTGACTATTTAAAGATGTCTTTATTTATAAAGCAAAAGCAAAAAGAGAAAAAGGAGAAAAAAATGGCAGGAGAAGCAATCGGTTTAATCGAAACCAGAGGACTCGTGGGTGCAGTAGAAGCAGCTGACGCTATGGTAAAGGCTGCGAATGTAAAGCTAGTCGGCCAGGAAAGAATCGGCGGCGGACTCGTAACAGTTATTGTAAAAGGTGATGTCGGTGCAGTAAAAGCAGCAGTTGATTCTGGTGCAGCAGCAGCAAAGAGAGTAGGGGAACTTATCTCAGTTCATGTGATCCCAAGACCTCATGCTGAACTGGACATGATCTTACCAAAAGAATAGGAAGAGAGAGGTATTTTAAGTGGATACCGAAAGATTGATCAGGGATATTGTTGCTAATGTAATATCCAAAATAGAAGCAGGAGTATCCGGGAATCCCAATGCCTCCAGTTCTGGACAGGTAATGTCAGGTAAAAAGACCGGCGCACAAGAAGGATCATCTCAGAAGAAGATAGTCTGTGGTGTGTCTGTAAGGCATGTCCATCTCTGCAGGGAGCATGTGGACGTCCTTTTTGGAAAAGCTTATGAGATGCAGGTACTGAAGGAACTTTACCAACCAGGGACCTATGCTTATAAAGAGACTGTTACTGTTGTCGGTCCAAGGCTGAATGCTATTCAGAATGTGAGGGTGCTCGGCCCCTTAAGGGACAGGACCCAGGTTGAACTGGCAAAGACTGATTGCATCATATTAGGTATTGATGCACCAGTCAGACCATCAGGTCAATTATCTGGAACTGCATCTGCGGTAATAATAGGACCCAGGGGAGCAGTATATCTAAAAGATGGGATCATCAGGGCAAACCGGCATATGCATCTCTGCACTAAAGATGCTGAGTACTTTGGCATAAAAGACAATGATGCAGTCGATGTAAGGGTCGCGGGGCCCAAAGGTCTTACTTTTAATAATGTCCAGGTAAGGATCTCTCCTGACTATAAGTCAGAGATGCACGTGGATACAGATGATGGAAATGCAGCAGATATTGTAAACGGGACATTTGTTGAAATAGTTGATGCTTCATGCGTATCTCCTATTTCACTTCAAATGGCTGATGGAGCAAATACTCCACCGCAGATCCCGGACAGTAGCTTTACAGGCGAGATAACGGATCCAAACATATTGAAAAGTATGAACAATATTGCCCTGGATCCGGCAGGTAAATCTGCAGGTCTGCCAGAAAGACAATCTGCAAATGTACAAAAAAAGACCATAATAACCACTGGTGATCTTGATGATTACAAGGATAATGGCATTGAGGTTTCAGAAAATGTGATACTTAGCCCACTGGCAAGGGACGAAGCCTTAAAAAGAGGCATAAAGATCAGCTATAAAGAATAATGGAGGTAAAATGTGGCTATAGATGAAAATCAAATAGAAGAGATTGTAAGAGGTGTGGTAAATAACCTGATTACTACCTCCGGCACCTCGACCTTTAAGGAAAGCTCAGCTGGATTATCCGGCAATGGCTTGTTTGATAAAGTTGAAGATGCTGTTTCTGCGGCAAAAGATGCGCAGCCCAAACTTGTCCTTCTTGGAAGGGAGGCAAGATTTAAGATAATTGAAAATATCAGGAAGAGATGTCTTGAAAATGCCGAAAAGTTTGCAAGGCTTACAGTAGATGAGACAGGAATAGGAGTTTATGAGGACAAGGTCATAAAGAACCAGGTAGCGGTTAATTTTTCACCAGGTCCTGAAGATCTTGATATTAAGACTTATAGCAATGAAGTCAGCACGATAAGTATTGACAGGGCTCCATATGGCCTGATAGCTGCTATAACGCCTATGACTAATCCTACACCCGGGATCATAAATAATTCTATCGTAATGATCTCAGCAGGAAATAGTATAATGTTTTTGCCCCATCCCGCGGCACATAAGTGCAGCCTGGAAGCAATAAAGATCATTCATGCTGCTATTGTGGAAGCTGGCGGTCCTGCAAATCTTGTAACTGCGGCAAGCCAATCAAAGGTCGAGAATGTATCTGTAGCATTTAAAAGCGACAAAGTCGATATGATAACCGCTACAGGCGGCCCAGGTATCGTGCGCCTTTCAATGAAAAGTGGAAAGAAAGTGATAGGTGCCGGTCCTGGAAATCCCCCGGTCATAGTCGATGAGACAGCTGATATTGAAAATGCTGCTATAGAGATAATGAATGGTGCAAGCTTTGATAATAATATTCTATGTAATGAGGAAAAAGCTTGTATATGTATTAGGAGTATATCCGATAAACTTCTTTCAGCATTCAGCCGGAACAATACAATGGTACTAAGCAGGGAACAAGCCGAAAAGGTAGTAGCTCTGGTAGTTAAGGACGGTGAGATCAATAAGGACTATATTGGAAAAGATGCATCAAAGATACTTAAGGATGCAGGAATAGATGCCGGCCCCTCTATAAGACTGGCGGTCTTTGTGGCAGATTCAGAATCTCATCCGATAATACAGCATGAGCAGCTCATGCCGGTCCTTCCGATACTTCTCGTTGATAGTTTTGAGCAGGCTGTTGCAGCAGCTGTAAGGATAGAACATGCATTCGGTCATACAGCGATGATCCATTCAAAAGATATTGACAGGATAACCAGTTTCGGGCAGGTTATCGGTACCACCAATGTCATTGTGAATGCAAGATCACAGGCAATGGCAGCAGACCTATCGAAGGGTGGAACAGCATGGACGATAGCCGGAGCTACCGGAGAAGGTAATACCACTCCCAGATCATATACTAAAGAGAGAAGGATATATATATCTGGTGCTATGAATTTTGTTAAATAAAAGTATTTTTAGTGATTGCTGATTAAGGAGGCAAAGTTATATGAATGGCGAAGCTTTAGGACTAATAGAGACCAGGGGCCTTGTTGCCGCGGTTGAAGCTGCAGATACTATGGTAAAAACTGCTAATGTAAAACTTGTCGCAAAGAATTATGCCGGAAGCGGTATGGTCGAGATAGAAGTTACAGGAGATGTAGGAGCAGT
>JALHTA010000455.1 GCA_022865545.1 Actinomycetota bacterium
ACTGCATCTATCTATTTTTTATCCGTCCTGGATTTTTTATTGAAATCAAACAACTAAGACTAGCAACTATTATATATGATAAGATTTTCTATAAATACACTCGGTTGCAAGGTAAATCTTTGTGAATCTGACGATATATCAAAAGAACTGGCCGGGCTGGGATTTGAGACGGTGAGCTTCACCGGTGATCCTGATTATTGCATAATAAATACTTGCACGGTTACTGCAGAAAGCGACAAAAAAGCAAGGCAGCTAATAAGAAGGATAAAAAATAAAAACAGCAGGGCAAAGATAATAGTAACAGGATGCTTTACAGGAAATAACAGGGAATTTCTGGATGGTTTGGGCATAGACCATATAATAGATAATGACAGGAAAGATCATATTCCAAAACTTTTACTAGAGCTTGTAGGCGGCGAGGATTCAAAAGGATTACCCCGCAACTGTGCTCCTGAGACTGACTGCAGTGGAAAAATAAGTGATAGAGAGCAGCTGACCAGTATTTCGCACTCAAGACCCCTTATTAAGATCCAGGACGGATGTGAACAAAACTGTACCTATTGTATTGTACCCAGGGTCAGGGGAAGATATAGAAGCACTGACTTTTTAGGTATTATAAGCAAGATCGGATATATTGAATGGCTAGGTTATGAGGAAGTAGTACTTACCGGAATACATATCGGAAAGTATGGAGCAGATACCGGCGGCATAAGACCGGGTGAAGATGGTGCCGGGGTTTATGAACTGAGTCAGCTCATCACAGAAATTCTTGGTAGGACAAAGATAAAAAGAATAAGAATAAGCTCACTTGAGATAAATGAGGTCACTACAGGGCTGCTTGATGTAATTAAAAACAATAGCATAAGGATCGCATCACATCTTCACATACCGCTGCAGAGCGGGAGCAGTAGGATACTTGAAGCTATGGGGCGCCCCTATGATAGAGATTATTTTATACAGAAGATCAAGGAAGTCAGGGAAACACTTCCAGGCATAGCTATAACCACAGATATTATGGTCGGTTTTCCGGGTGAATCAAATGGTGATTTTCTGGAAACTGTCTCCCTTGTAGAAGAACTTTATTTTAGCAAGCTTCATGTCTTTAAATACTCACCTAGACCAGGCACTATTGCGTCAAACTTGAAAGAACAGGTGGATTCTCGTCAAAAAACTAAAAGAAGCGAAAAACTGCGCAAGCTGGGTGATAGTTTAAGGATTGATTTTTTAAATAATAATCTGGAAAAGAAGCTCTGGGTAGTATGTGAAAACCAGGATAATGAGAGCGGGATATTCTCAGGAACTTCCAGTGAATATATAAAAGTATATTTTAAGAGTGAAAAAGATTTTAGAAAAATACATGGAAAACTCATTCAAGTAATATCATCTAAGAAATATCTTGACGGAGTATGGGCCGGTGAGATCGTCAATACATCAGGGCAGTAGAAAAGGTATCAAAGTATTAATGGCTCCGAACGAAGATACGATAATATTGGATTTAATTATTTTTCAAAAATACATTATAATTTAATATATTATTTAGAATTCTAAAAACATGAAACACGCAAGCAAAATCAATATAAATTGTAAAATTTAAAAAAAATAGTATAATTTCATGCTCAGGGCTAAAATCAGGTAATTATTTAGCAGGGTTTTATATGTTTAATTACTAGAGGTAAAAGAATTGAAAGATTGTCTTTTTTGTAAGATTGCAAATAAGGAAATTGAAAGTGATATAGTGTTTGAAAGTGACAAAGTCATGGTCTTTAAAGATGTATCACCGGTAGCCCCTGTCCACCTTCTTGTCATACCAAAAAAGCATATAAGTTCTATTATGGAAATAGACAAGATGGACGGCCCGGAAATAGAAGGTATGATGAAGACAATAGTTTCAATGGCTTCGGATCTGGGACTTGAGAAAGATGGTTTCAGGATCGTCACTAATATAGGTGACAATGGAGGACAGTCAGTAGGGCATCTTCACTTTCATATATTAGGTAAAAGAAAATTTGTATGGCCGCCAGGATAAGAAGAATCAAATAATTAAAAAAGATTATTAGATTAAACAAAAACATGCAGTGCAATCAATAAATAAAGGAGAGTTTTGTCTCCAATTAAACAAAAAATTAATCTTGAATTTATAAACAATCACTCTATTTCTGAAATTCTGGGAGATAGGGATGAACTGATAAAGCTGATTGAAAGAAAATACAATGTAGAAGCATTTGTCCTTGGAAACGATATAGAAATAACAGGTAAGACAAAGAATGTAAAAGAAGTAGCAAGGCTCATAAGAGAATTAACACTTCAGGTTAATCTGGGTCAGGACATAAACAAGGAAAAAGTAAGTGATTCAATAAATATTATGGAAAATAAGTCTGATCTAAAACCGCATCAGATCTTTGGCGAGAGCATTATGGTAAACAGCGGTAAAAAAATAAAACCCCGGACGGAAGGTCAAAAAAAATATATAGAGGCCATAAAAGCCAATACCATAGTCTTTGGGATAGGACCCGCTGGTACAGGCAAGACATATCTTGCGCTTGCGGCTGCAGTCGAGGCGCTCAAGGAAAACAGGGTCGGTAGGATAATTCTTGTAAAACCAGTAGTAGAAGCCGGAGAGAAACTAGGTTTTCTTCCCGGGGATATTTATGATAAGGTCAATCCGTATTTGAGGCCTCTTTATGATGCGCTTTATGAGATGCTTGATATTGAGAAATTCCAGCAGTACAAGGATATGGGAATTATTGAAGTAGTGCCCCTTGCATATATGAGGGGAAGGACACTAAATGATTCATTTATATTGCTTGATGAAGCACAGAATTCTTCACCCGAGCAGATGAAGATGTTTTTGACCAGGCTGGGATTCGGATCCAAAATGGTAGTTACAGGAGATATTACCCAGGTCGACCTTCCAAGTGACAGGGATTCCGGCCTGATATTTGTAAAAGGCATACTTAAAGGTCTTGAAGGTATCGAATTTGTAAACCTTACCTCTAAAGATGTGGTAAGACATGAGCTAGTACAGAGGATTGTCGATGCCTATAAGGAATTTGATGAAAGGATAAAAAGATAAACAGTTGCTCGTCCGGCATTTTGTTAAAATGTTTGGGACATTATCACAAACCTGTAAAGATATATTATGTTTGTAAAAAATAAAAAAAAGAACAATACAAAAAATGAAAGCGGGATGGAAAGAACCCAGGGCTTCTTTAGTAGATACTTTTCACCTGGAAGCCAGTCTGCCCAAAGATTATATATTTTTATAATCACCCTCGGACTGCTGGTGGCAATACTTTCCTATGTCTACGCACCTGATATAGGGATAGAGCTCGGCAGTGCCAGTCCAAGGACCGTAAAAGCGAATAAGGGAATCGAATTCGAGGACTTTCAGAAAACAGTTGAGGACCGTAATTCAAATGAAGCAGAAGTCGAGGATATATATACTTATGACCTGGAAGTCTTAAATGGAGAGGAAGGCACCCTATACCAGATAAGGTATTTTTACATTCTAACCTCAGTGGTACAGAAAAAAGAAGACAAGACAATAGAAGAAAAAATTGATTACCTTACGAATCTTTTCGGAAATGAATATCCGGAATCTATAGTAACGGCAGCTTTAAGCCTGCAGGTCGACCAAATAAATATCCTGCTTGAAAGAACCCAGTATATTGCCAGGGAAATAATGAAGGAAGAGATAAAGCCAACTGAGCTTGATTTTGCTAAAAGTAAAGCTACATCATTGGCTGAGACTGATGCAGATATCTCTATAGTAAATGTCCCTATAGTCACTGCAGCGCTTCAAAAAAATATAAGGCCAACTGCAGTATTTAATCCTACGGGGACAGAAAAGGCAAGAGAAGAAGCAAGGCTCAATACCCAGCTACATATGGTGACTATCGTAGAGGGGCAGACAATCGTATTTGAGGGTGAAATCGTAAATGAAAACGATATCCTTATATTGACCCAACTGGGCTTGCTTCAGAGGGATTTTAACTGGAGCCTCTTCCTATATATATTCTTCATATGCACGGTAACTGTATTTCTTTTCGGATTTTATCTTTTTAGATTTGAAAGATCTATATTTAATAATACAAAAAAAGTGATAATAAATGCACTGCTTGTGGTTATTTTTACGGCACTCATAAAAGCCTTAACTATACTTTCATCTATACATCTAAATTTCTGGAACTATTTGTTTCCTATTATCACAGTTTCACTTATAAGCACTATTCTCTTTAATTCAAGGATCGGCATAATGCTCACACTCATCCTGGGATTATTTGCAGGGATCGCTACAGATTTTGATTTTTCAATTGCCATAGCTTATGTACTTGGTGGAATGTTATCCACCTATATGGTATCAAAAGTCTCGCAGAGATCAGAAGTCATGCGGGCAGGATTTATCAGTTCGCTTGTACTTGCTTTTCTTTTCCTCACGGTCAACCTTATCGGAGGCGAGTTCAGGACAATTGCACTTTATACAATAATGGGAGTACTTAATGGTATTATTTCAGCGATCCTGGCCATAGGCCTGCTTCCATTCATAGAGTCTGCTTTCAATGTCGTTACGGCTATGGGCCTGCTTGAACTCTCGCATACGGATCAGCCCCTTCTCAAGAGACTCCTGATTGCCGCTCCCGGGACATATAATCATAGCCTCCTGGTAGGACATCTCTCTGAGAGTGCAGCAAAAGCTATAGGTGCTGATTCATTACTCGTAAAGGTCGCAGCCCTCTATCATGACCTGGGCAAGCTTAAAAGACCGGAATATTTCTATGAAAACCAGGGTGATATAGAAAATGTACATGATAAATTGAACCCATCGATGAGCAGAAATATTATTGCAAATCATATAAAAGACGGTATGGAAGTAGCAAAACAGAATAAGATCCCGAGGAGGGTTTTAAATATAATATCACAGCATCACGGCAATTCTCTCATTACTTATTTTTATGAGAAGCAAAAAGGAAAGACTTCTAAGGAAAATGGAGATATAGACGGGCTTAAGGGCCATTTCAGGTATCCAGCTAAAAAACCTCAGAGCAAAGAAGCTGCGATACTTATGCTCGCAGACTCTACCGAGGCTGCAGTCAGGTCCATTGAAAAGATAACCCCCAAAAAGATAGAGCAGATGGTAAATGATATTGTAGAAGACCGTATAAATGACGGACAACTTTCGCAGGCTGAGATCACTCTAAGAGAGATAGAACAAGTTAAAAACTCCCTGATAGATGGATTAATATCTATTTATCATTCGAGGATCACTTATTCAGATAGTAGGAAAACACCTGATACCGAAGACCTAACTATTATTGCAAGCAGCGATTATTACTAGGAGCCTGTACGATAACTTGGGCTCAGATGGGCTCATGGCCTAAAATATGAAAATAGAACTTATAAACAATCAGGATAAAGTCGGTCTTGACCTGGGACTTATAGAAAAGGTATCCACCTATGTCTCAAATAAATTTGACTCAGGTCCCGATAATGTCGTAAATATCATATTGTCCGATAGCTCAGAAATAAGAAAGCTTAATGAAGAATATAGGAATATCTGCAGGACGACAGATGTACTTTCATTTTCTTATCTATCTGATAGGGAGTCACTGCATGGCAAAGATCCACTTTTTACTATAGGTGAAATATATATTTGCCCGGAGGTAGCAAAGGAAAATGCAAAAAATCAGGACCAGGGTTGGAATCTTGATCTAGAAATAATCCTTCTTGTCATACATGGAATACTTCATATTTATGATTATGACCATGAAGAAGAGGATGACAGGATAGAAATGGAAAATCTACAGGAATGCATTATTGTTGATATTAGAAATAATTTCGGACTGTAAACCCCAGTAGCCTGTACGAGAACCTGGAAAATAAAATTACTGGAATCCCTATTGACACATATTGTAAAATCTATAGTAGATGTATTTTTTTTACCAAAAACCTTAAATCTGTAAATGGAAGGTATTTTTGTAAAGCATATCAAAGATCCTGAACCAGGGCTTGTCGAAGCATTGTGCAGGATGGAATTAGAAAACCTGGGACAGGAAGCGGCCATAAATCAGTGGGTACTTCCTGTGATCATCAGATATGGCAAGTTATTTATTGCAGTTAATAATAAAGACAGCTTAATTGGAGTATGTGAAATAATTAGAAGCTACCGGGTTCCATCTACCGCCTTTATTCATTCCTTTTATATTGACGGTAAATCCAGGGACAAAGGTATAGGTAAGATACTTCTTGGAAAAGTCCTTGGTGAATTAAAAAGCGATTCATTTAAGGAAGTACAACTTACAGTAGATCCGGATAATATGGCTGCATCCAGGCTGTACCGGTCTTTTGGTTTTAAAAAGAACGGCATAAGAAAGGATGAATATGGAATGGGAATAAACAGGGATCTACTCAGTCTTAAATTATGAGTGAAGAAGATAAAATAAGATCAGGATTTGTGGGTTTGGTAGGTAGGACAAATGTTGGTAAATCTACACTGATCAATAAGATATTAAAGAAAAAGGTTCTTATTACATCGAATAAGGTCCAGACTACCAGGTACCGCATTCACTGCATCTTGAATAATAAAAAGAGTCAGATAGTATTTGTGGACAGTCCCGGCTTTTTTAAACCACGAAATTTATTACAGGAGCGTTTGAAGAATGCTGCTGAAGGCGTTATCAAGGATGTCGATGTGATAGTTGCAATGGTCGATATCGAAGGAGGGATAGGCAGGGGGGATAGTTTTGTATTTGAACAGATAAAAGACAGGTCACAGCCAAAGATCCTCTTATTGAATAAAGTCGATATCGTAGGAACAAAAAGGTCAGCGGAACAAAGAAAAATAATAGAGGGCCTTGACTATTTTGATGCAGTAATAGAAGTATCAGCAAAGACCGGGAAAAACCTGGACAAGTTCATCGAGGTACTCACGGACCTTCTTCCATATGGTCCAAGGTATTATAGTGAGGACATGATCTCCGATCAGCCTGCTGAAAAAGTAGTATCTGAAATAGTCAGGGAAAAATTATTCGAGGTTCTTTCAGAGGAGATCCCTCACAGCATTACAGTTGAAGTGGAAAGGCTTGAAGAAAAAAAGACCAGGTCAGGGGATAAGCTTATTTCTATAGGATGTTCCATATTTGCAGAGAGGTCTTCGCAGAAAGGGATCATCATAGGAAAATCAGGAAATGTGCTTAAAGGAGTTGGAGAGAAATCCAGGCTTGAGCTTGAAGAATTTTTTGGTAATAAAGTCTTTCTTGAATTATGGGTAAAGGTGAGACAAAACTGGACGAAAAATGAATTATTCCTGGACCGTTTAGGTTATTAAAGATAGTTTTATATTATTAGTTTTAGATAAAAGATAGGGTGGTAAAAACGTTAACTAAAGAACAACTTGCAAAAACGATAGATCAGACACTTCTTAATCCAGTGGCTACTCCGAAAGATATTGAAAACCTGTGTAATAATGCCAAAAAGGAGCATTTTGCAGCAGTGGTAGTCAATCCTTCTAATGTGGTGCACGCACACCGCATATTAGGAGATACAGATGTAAAAGTATGTGCTGTTGTAGGATATCCGCTGGGAGCAAATACTATCGAGACCAAGATATTTGAGTCCAGGGATTGTATCAGGAAAGGGGCTGGCGAGCTTGATGTAGTATTGAACCTGGGTGCGGTAAAGAGCGGGAACTATGAATATATTGAAAAGGAATTAAGTGTCCTGGTAAGTATTATCAGGAGAGAACAAATCGCTGAGTACAACCGGCATATCAATATAAAAATAATCATCGAGACAGGCATACTTTCCAAAGATGAGACGAAAAGAGTCAGCGCTATAGTAGAGAAATCCGGAGCAGATTTTATAAAGACTTCTACAGGTTTTGGTGTCAAAGGAGTGGAGCTTGATGATGTAAGGCTTATAAGGGAAGTAGTTACCCGCAATATTGGGGTTAAGGCTTCAGGCGGTGTAAGGACATTTGAAGATGCACAGGCCCTAATAGATGCAGGCGCTACAAGACTTGGCACTAGCAGCGGCATAAATATCATTAAGGAATACAGTACCTTATTTGATAAATAGATATTAGCCGATATTATTTTGAATTATGAGTAATTTATAAACAATTTTTATATATTTATCATATGTCTACTTATAGAGCCTATAAAGCCAGGGCCATCATAATAAAGACCTATAAACTCGGGGAAGCAGATAAGATAATAAAGATGTATTCCCGGGATGGCTCTCTAATATCTGCAGTAGCAAAAAGTTCGAGGAAAATAAGATCCAGGTTCAGGGGAAGGCTTGAGCTTTTTAATGTAGTCGACCTTGAGCTTTCAAAAGGCAGGAATCTTGATAATATAAACCAGGTTGAAATAAATCACAGTTTTTCAAAAATACCCCTCGATTTCAATAAATTTGTTTTTGCTGAAATAATCTCAAATATTATCCTTAGGACACAAGCTTCCGGAGATGACACACCTCTACTTTTTAAACTATTATATGTTTGCCTTAATGAAATAGACAATACTGCCGAAGAAGATGATATTGCATTGAAAAAGATAATGTGTTTCTTTAGTATGAGGTTCTTGCAGATAATAGGTTTTTCACCCATGTTGGACCAGTGCAGCAGGTGTAATGTGGAGCTGGATGATCTTTATCAACTTGGGAAAAGGGATATATCTTTTTCAATAAGATATGGGGGAGTGCTTTGCAGTAAGTGTTCGGAGATCACCGGGTCCAGAGCCATATTGAATCCTTCAAGTTTTAGGTTATTATCGGACCTTATGCGGCTCAAGATAGAAAATTTCCGTGATATTGAAATA
>JALHTA010000456.1 GCA_022865545.1 Actinomycetota bacterium
ATAAATGATAGGATGGGGCTCGGGCTGGACAGCTGGGATATAGATTTTTACTTTGACCTTTTTGCAAATAAGATCGGCCGGAACCCCACCAATGTCGAATGCTTCCAGCTAAGCCAGGCAAATAGTGAACACTCGATACACTGGTTCTTTAAAGGTAAACTGATCCTTTATGGAAAAGAAGTCCCTCAAACTTTATTTCAACTTATCCAGGCTCCCCTGGAAGCCAATTCTTCAAACAGCCTTATAGCATTTAAGGATAATTCCAGCGCAATAAAGGGCTATAGAATTTCTACGATAATGCCATCCAGCCCGGGATCTTGCTCGCCATTTATTGAAAGGCAAGCTACCTATCAGCTGATACTTACAGCAGAAACACATAATTTTCCGAGCGGGATAGCCCCTTTCCCAGGTGCTGAGACAGGTACAGGGGGAAGAATAAGGGATGTCGAGGCTACCGGAAGAGGGGGACTTGTGATAGCAGGTACCGCCGGTTACTGTACGGGAAATTTAAACATCCCGGATTATGATATACCTGGTGAAGACAAAGATTTTATATACCCATCAAATATGGCCGCTCCTCTCGATATCATGATAGGGGAGAGTAATGGCGCATCTGATTATGGAAACAAATTCGGTGAACCGGTGATCCAGGGTTTTACAAGGACATTTGGACAGAGACTCCCGGGTGGCCAGAGACGTGAGTGGGTAAAACCTATAATGTTTAGCGGCGGCATAGGACAGATGGATGGCAGGCATACTGCCAAGGAAGAACCTGGGAGAAGCATGCTTATAATCCAGATAGGGGGACCTGCCTATAGGATAGGAGTAGGCGGCGGTGCTGCCTCCAGTCTTATTCAGGAAGAGGCCCGGGAAGAGCTGGATTTTAATGCAGTCCAGAGGGGAAATGCCCAGATGGAACAAAAACTTAACCGTGTTATCAGGGCATGTATTGAAATGGGGAATGAGAACCCAATATTAAGTGTTCATGACCAGGGAGCAGGCGGTCCCTGTAATGTGCTAACAGAAATAGTAGAACCAGCAGGCGGAAGGATAGAAATAAGGAGTATAGCGCTCGGGGACCGGACAATGTCAGTTCTTGAGATATGGAGTGCAGAATACCAGGAAAGAAATGCATTCCTTATTCCTGCTAAAAAACTTGATCTTCTCCAGTCCATCTGTGACAGGGAAAAGGTAAACCTTGAAAACCTGGGAGAAATAACCGGAGATGGAAGAATAGTGGTCCATGATAAAGATGACGGTACGACTCCCGTTGATCTGGATCTTGGACAGATACTTTTAAATATACCGCAGAAGACATTTGAGCTCGAAAGCATTGAAAAGCCCTTAAAAAAACTTGATATCCCGCAAGACCTTTCTGCAGAGGATGCCCTAAGGATGGTATTTAAGCTTCCATCCGTAGGTTCCAAAGGTTTTCTTGTACGAAAAGTCGACAGGAGCGTTACTGGTCTTATCGCCTGTCAGCAATGCTGCGGACCTCTGCAGCTTCCTGTATCTGATGTAGCTGTTACGGCACAGAGCCATTTTGGTCATACCGGTGCCGCAATCTCTATAGGGGAGCAGCCGCTAAAGATAATGGTGGATGCTGCTGCAGGAGCAAGGATGTCAGTTGCAGAAGCACTTACAAATATGGTATGGGCAAAGATCAGTGACCTAAAGGATATTAAATGCTCTGTGAACTGGATGTGGCCGGCAAAACTTCCAGGAGAAGGTGCCGAACTTCTAAAAGCAGCAGAAGCCCTTAGCAATATGATGAAGGACCTCGGGATTGCTGCAGACGGAGGCAAAGACAGCGTGTCCATGGCTGCACAGGTAAAAGACGAGATAGTAAAGGCACCCAATGAAGTAGTAATATCCGCTTATGTGAGTGTTCCGGATATAAGGAAAACGATAACTCCTGATATAAAAATGCCAGGTAGAAGCAAGCTGGCATTGATCGATATCTCAGGCGGTAAAAACCGTATGGGAGGATCTGCACTGGCTCAAGTACTTGGGGAACTGGGAGAGACCTCTCCCGATGTAGACGATCCACTGAAACTTGCTAACACCTTTAATGCTGTCCAGAAGCTTATTGACGATGGTCTTATACTGGCCGGACATGATAGAAGTGATGGAGGTCTTGTTACCACCATTATAGAAATGGCCATGTCAGGAAATTGCGGGATAGAAATAGATCTCCATGCATCAGGTGATAGTATTATTAGCCAGCTCTTTTCTGAAGAGCTCGGACTGGTAATAGAATATAGCCCGGATAATGAAAAAGAGATAATAGAAGTGCTGACAGATCACGGGATTTCAATTATACCGCTTGGAGAGACATCAGAAGATAGAAAAGTCATTATCAGGTCAAAGGGAAAGACAGTGATCAATAAAGATACCGGCACGCTTCTATGCTGGTGGGAAGACATAAGCGATAAGCTTGAAAAGCAACAAATGGATCCAGTGCTTGCCATGGAGCAGGCAGGGTCACATAAAAGAAATAATCCTGAATACAAACTGAGTTTTACACCTGGCAGGACGTCTGAGGAGATTCTGAAGCAAAAAGATAAGCCCAGAGTAGCCATACTCCGAGAGGAAGGAAGTAATGGAGATAGGGAGATGGCCTCAGCATTCTACATGGCTGGTTTTGAAGTCTGGGATGTGGCAGTAACAGACCTATTGTCCGGAGCAGTGACACTAGATGATTTCAGGGGTGCAGTGTTTGTAGGCGGTTTTTCATATGCCGATGTCCTTGACAGTGCAAAAGGCTGGGCAGGTACCATAAGATTTAATCCAAGGCTTAAAGATATGTTCGACAGATTTTACGATAGGTCCGATGCATTCTCCCTGGGAGTCTGTAATGGATGCCAGCTGATGGCCCTTTTAGGCTGGGTACCCTGGAAGGGGCTTGAAGAAGTAAAACAGCCAAGGTTTATAGCCAATCCTTCTGGAAGGTTAGAATCCAGGTGGGTCACTGTAGCAATAAACAGCAGTCCTTCAATAATGCTTGAAGGTATGGAAGGCTCAAAGCTGGGCGTATGGGTAAATCATGGTGAAGGTTTTTTTAATTGTCCGGACGGGGATATTTTTAAAAAGATCAAGAAGAAGGGACTGGTTCCAACAACATTTTTAGACGATATGGGAATTCCCACTGAAAAATATCCTTTTAATCCCAACAGCTCCCCGGAAGGAATATCTTCATTATGCTCACCGGATGGAAGGCATCTTGCTATGATGCCTCATCCTGAAAGAGCATTTCTTGAATGGCAGTGGCCCTGGATGCCCGGGAACTGGAAAGAAAAGCTTGATGCCTCGCCCTGGTTAAAGATGTTCCAGAATGCCAGGAAATGGTGCGACGACCACTGATGAGACGCATTTGAAAAATATAAGGGAACTGGATTTAAGAATATATTATATTTGATATAATATTCTTTCGGTTTTTTATTGGAGTGCACAGGATTTTAGATTAGAATAGAAGTGTATTTGAAAGCCTGGTTAAATTATTTAGTATGATCGGCGTGAAATAGAGAAAAATGGTAAATATGAATATTGATAAAAATACCAATAGCGCAGATGTAAAAGTGTTTATACCTGGGGAACGGATAAAAGATGAATGCGGTGTTTTCGGGATTTATGCACCTGAAAAAAAAGTAGCAGATATTATATTTTACGGCCTCCAGGCACTTCAGCACCGCGGGCAGGAAAGTGCCGGTATAGCTGTATCTGATGGAGACGATATTCTAGTCTTTAAAGACCTTGGACTTGTTGCCCAGGTTTTCAATGAACAGAATATTGTACCTCTTACGGGATATACAGGCATCGGTCATACCCGCTATTCTACAAGGGGAAAGAATGTATGGCAAAACTCCCAGCCAATATACAGGATGTTTAAGAATGAAAGCTTCGCTGTGGCCCATAATGGAAACCTTATTAATATAAGCGAGCTAAGAAAAAAACAAGCTGCAAAAGGGATCAAATTCGAAACCACAACTGATACGGAGGTTGTAGCATCCCTTATTGAAGGTTCTGCATGCGAAAATATAGAAGAAGCGATAAAAGACGCAACTTCTAAACTCAAAGGTTCATACTCACTACTGATACTTACGAAAGATAAACTGTTTGGAATAAGGGACCCTCACGGATTCCGGCCGCTGGTACTTGGAAGCCTTGATGGAAATTATGTCATAGCTTCCGAAACATGTGCCCTCGATATAATAGATGCAAGATTTATCAGGGAAGTGGACCCGGGAGAGATAATCGTGATAGATAAGGACGGTCTGAGGTCACAGATGCTTCTTCAGGTTGAAAGGACATCCATGTGCGTTTTTGAACTCATATATTTTGCACGTCCTGACAGCTATATACATGATAAGAATATGTTTAAGGTTAGGCACAGGATGGGCAAACAGCTTGCCAAAGAATCTCCAGTGGATGCTGATATTGTTATATCCGTTCCTGATTCTGGAACTCCTGCGGCGATCGGATACTCTGCAGCTTCAAAGATACCATATGCGGAAGGTTTTATAAAAAACAGGTATATAGGAAGGACATTTATTCAGCCCGAACAGGCAGTAAGGGAGATAAGTGTAAGGCTGAAGCTGAATCCTTTAAAAGAGATCATTAAGGATAAAAGGATAATAGTTGTTGATGATTCGATCGTAAGGGGGAATACCTCAAGAAAGATCGTTAAGATGCTGTATAAATCAGGAGCAAGGGAAGTTCATATGAGGATAAGCTCACCACCGCTACTCTTCCCCTGTTATTATGGCATAGACATGGCTACAAAAAAGGAATTCATTGCCAATCACAAGACGGTTGAAGATATCAGGAGGTTTCTCAATGTTGACAGTTTGAGATATCTAAGTATAGATGGGCTGGAAAGGGCCATAGGGGAATCAAGAGATAAATTCTGTTTTGCATGCTTTAATGGGGATTATCCGGTCCAGAGCCGGGAGAACCTTGATTATGATAAATTTTCATTGGACAAGGAGGAAAAAATCTCTTCTAATGCCTAAAGATAATGATTCCAAAAATAGCCGGTTCACCTATAAGGATTCCGGGGTGGATATAGGCAAAGCCAATAGTATGCTATCCGGTCTAAAGAAAACAATCAATTCAACACATAATAAAAATGTATTAAGCGACCTTTCTTCATTTTGTGGTCTTTTCAGGCTTGACAGTAGCAAATACAAAGATCCTGTCCTTGCATCTTCTACGGATGGAGTGGGCACAAAGCTGATACTTGCCAGACAAACTGGTATCTATTATGGCGTGGGCCAGGACCTTGTAGCAATGAGTATAAATGATCTGGTCTGCTGCGGAGCAAAACCGCTGTTCTTCCTGGATTATATTGCATGCGGCAGAATAGATCAGGAAAAGATAAGTTCCATTATTACATCAGTAGCAAATGCCTGTAAATATTGCGACACCGCTCTTCTGGGTGGAGAAACCGCAGAGATGCCTGATATGTATGCTGACGATGAAGTAGATCTTGCAGGATTTGCAGTGGGTATAGTAGAAAGGGACAGTATATTAAAACCATCCCTGGTAAATAAGGGAGATATAATAGTAGGTCTTTCATCTTCAGGTCTTCACTCCAATGGATTTTCACTTGTCAGAAAAATAGTTGAAGCAAACAGGCTTGATCTTGAAAGTATGCCGGAATGGACCGGAGGCAAAAAACTTAAAAGTTTGCTCCTTACTCCCACAAGATTATATTCCCCGATCACTGAAGAGATCCTTGGTAATGATAAAATAGAAGTAAAGGGGATCGCCAATATAACCGGCGGGGGATTCTATGATAATATAGACCGTATAATCCTTAAAAACATGGATGCGATTATATATAAAGACAGATGGAAGGTCCCTCCAGTTTTTACTGCACTCCAGGATATGGGAAATATCTCCGGAAAAGAGATGTTTCATGTATTCAATATGGGGATAGGCTTGGTAATGATCATAAGCCCTTCAAGCATCGGGGATCTAAGGGAATGTGCCGGGGTAAAAGGCGAGGATATAATAATTATTGGTGAAATAACCGGCGGTACCGGAAAGGTACATGTAAAATAGGCTCCCAGGGGAAATGATGAGAAAAAAAATTGCAGTATTTGCTTCAGGTTTCGGATCCAATCTCCAGGCTCTTATCGATTTTAATACTGATGGAGACCTGGGTGGCGACATAGCTCTTGTATTTAGCAATGATCCTAAAGCATTTGCGCTAAAAAGGGCTAAAAAGCACAATATTAGAGCAGGATCTATAAACCCTTCAGGATTTGCCAACCGCCAGGACTTTGAAGTGGAGATACTCAAGATCCTTAAAGAAGAAAAAATAGACCTGATAGTCCTTGCAGGGTATATGTTCCTACTAACCCCGCTTATTATTGGTGAATATAAAAACAGGATACTAAATATCCATCCTGCACTTCTACCTTCATTTAAGGGTACTCGCGGAATTAAGGATGCCTTTGAGTATGGAACAAGGATAAGCGGAGTCACGGTACATTTTGTGGACGGGGAACCTGACAATGGCCCAATAATAATGCAGGCCCCTGTGTTTATAAGCCAGGATGACACCCTGGATGAATTTGAGAAAAAGATACATAAGGTCGAGCATAAAATATATCCGCAGGCAGTTAAGCTTTTTTGCGGGGACAAGCTTAAAATAGAAGGAAGAAAAGTAGAAATACTTCCGGAATGATTATTTAACTACCAGGGGATTAATCTTTGATTTAGAGTCCTTTAATCCTAATAGATATTATTTCTTTATTAGAAAAAGTATCAATAAAATTTATTTTGATTTATTAATATTAATACGATAGATAGGTATTTATAATGATAGAGGTAAAAAGAGCCCTTATAAGTGTTTCCGATAAAAAAGGAATAGTCGATTTTGCACGAACCCTGGAGAAAGCAGGAGTAGAAATAATATCCACGGGAGGTACTTATGCAAAGCTTTCAGAGGCAGGTATAAAAGTAAAGAAAGTAGATGAATTAACAGGTTTTCCCGAGATGATGGACGGAAGAGTAAAGACTCTTCATCCCATGGTCCATGGGGGCATACTTGCAGACAGAAATAAGAAGGAACACATGGATGAGATCGACGCAGCCGGTATACTTCCCATTGATATGGTAGTCGTAAATCTCTATCCATTCAAAGAGACAATCTCTAAACTGGATGTCACATTAGAGGATGCTATAGAAAATATTGATATAGGTGGTCCTACGATGATTAGAAGTGCCGCAAAGAATAATGGCAGCGTAGCAGTTATTGTCGATCCGGGAGATTACCAAAAGATCTCAGATGAACTTGAGAAGAATTCTGGAAAACTCTCAGGTGATACTCTTTTTTCTCTTGCAGTAAAAGCATTCCAGCATACTTGCGAATATGACAGTGTGATCTTTGAGTATCTCGGTAAAAGGACACCCCAATACAAGGTTGGAACTTTTTCCCAAAACCTTGATCTCAAATTTGAGAAAATACAGGATCTTAGGTATGGAGAAAATCCTCATCAGAAGGCAGCTTATTACAGGTCCTCTCTGGCGGGAAAAGATACTATTGTAAACTCTGTTCAGTTGCAGGGTAAGGAACTATCCTATAATAATATATTGGACACCAATGCTGCATTTTTTATAGTAAAAGAATTTGCAGAACCATGTGTATCAGTTATAAAGCATAATAATCCATGTGGCGCTGCAATAGGAAATAGTATAGCCGAAGCTTATCAGAGGGCATATGAATGTGATCCGGTATCGGCTTTTGGAAGTGTTGTTGCAAGCAATATGAAGTGGACAAAGGAAGCAGCCGGGCTGCTTTCCGATAATTATGTAGAGGTCCTTATTGCTCCTGACTTTGATCAAGAAGCCCTAAAAATACACTTGGAGAAACCAAACTTAAGGATACTCAAAATAGACTTTGACCTTAAAGCCAATATTGACAGGATAAGCTCTGATGGTTTTTTGCTGAATAATAAAGATCTGAAAAGCATCGATGGTGGAATGATCATACAGGACCTTGATGAAGGTACCGATAACAGGGAGCAGATGAAGGTAGTAACAAAAATACAGCCTACTGAAGCTCAGTGGAAGGATCTTTTATTTGGCTGGCAGATAGTCAAGAATGTAAAATCTAATGCGATAGTCCTTACGGCGGACGGAAGCACAGTGGGTGTAGGAGTTGGACAGATGAGCAGGATAGACGCCGCCAAACTTGCTGTAAACAAATCTTCAGGAAGATGCAAAGGCTCAATAATGGCTTCAGATGCATTCTTTCCGTTTAAAGATGTCGCAGAACTTGCAGCCCAGAACGGAATACTTGCCATAATACAACCAGGCGGTTCCGTAAATGATGAGGAAACGATAGAGACTTGCGATAAATACAGGATACCCATGGTGTTTACAGGAAAAAGGCATTTTAAGCATTGATCACATAAATTATAATAATATGGACTTTACCGGAATACTCCTGGCCGGAGGCAAGAGCACCAGGTTTGGTATAAATAAAATAAAAATAGAATTTGAGGGAATACCCCTGCTTGCTGACCAGATCATAAAGCTTGGCTTTTTCTGCAATGAGATCCTGGTATCTTCTAGTGATGAGAACTCCAGCTATATTTCACAGGTCCTTGACAGGGCTGAACAATACAAAGAGATGCTTTTAAATTCAAAATCCGTTAAAACTGACTCAGATTCGCTAACCCACAATAATGAAAGTCCTGTACTATCTGAGTATAATCGAAAAAAACCGATTATAAAGATAGTAGTCGATGATGCAGAGATCAGGCCTGAGGGTAAAAGAATAGGCCCACTGGCAGGTATCTACAGCGGGCTTAAGGAAGCTAAAAATAAAAACTGCCTGGTACTTGCTTCAGATATGCCATTTGTTTCTTACAGAGTCTTAAGACTGTTAACCCGGACCTCAGAAGAGACCGGAAAAGATGCTGTTCTAATCAGGAACCGTAAAGGTATCGAAGCTCTCTGCGGTATCTATTCAAAACAATATATAAAACAGATAAGAACCTGTATTAAGAATGAAATATATAAAATAATTGAAATACTTGTGGGCCATGAGGTCGAATGGATAGACAGCAGAAAGCTAAAGGAAGAAAAAATAGATATCTATAATTTTTTTAATATAAACACTGCCGATGATATAGAAAACTTTGACCATATCCGTAAGAATGGAATAGCCGGCATAGACTCCGCAAGGCTTAATGAGGGACCAGGTAATGCATGGAAAGCCTTCTTTTATAGGGGAATGAAACGGTAGCGAGCACATTACTCGATCAAGACCTTAAACTCTTCCCAAAAGCTAAACTTATTCTGGATTACTATTTAATCCTTAATAATATAAATTTAATTAAACAAATTTTACTTACTATGAATTACAAAATTATTAGAACTACCATGATTGATCTTAGAGGAAATCTCTTAATGAGCTATTATGCCTGGTGTTCCGTAATTTACATAGTACTTTAAACTCTATCTGCCTGATTCTTTCCCTGGTCAGGTTAAATTCCCTACCAACTTCCTCTAATGTTCTCGGAAGACCATCCAGGAGCCCATATCTCAATTTGATAATTTTTCTTTCCCGGTCCTTTAAAGTGCCCAGGACTATCTGAAGATGTTTCTGAAGCATGGAAAAGTTTGCTGCATCAGCAGGAGCTTTAACTTCCGAATCTTCAATAAAATCACTAAGACGGGTTTCATTACCTTCACCTATTGGAGTATCAAGTGATATTGTTTCCTGGGCGATCTTCCTGATCTCCCTGACCCTATCTGGTGTAACATCTAATAGCTTTGCAATTTCGTCAGAAGTAGGCTCTCTACCAAGCTTCTGGAGAAGCTGTCTTTGGATACGGATATACTTATTGACATTTTCAACCATATGAACCGGAATTCTAATTGTCCTTGCCTGATCCGCAATAGCTCTTGTTACTGCCTGTCTGATCCACCAGGTCGCATAAGTTGAAAATTTAAAACCTCTTTTATAGTCATATTTATCTACAGCTCTTATAAGTCCCAGATTTCCTTCCTGAATAAGGTCCAAAAATAGCATACCTCTGCTGACATATTTTTTAGCTACACTTACAACGAGTCTTAAATTTGCTTCAATAAGCCTACTCTTAGCAGCTTGGTCTCCTTTTTCAATTTTTTTTGCAAGTTGAACCTCTTCTGCCGCAGTTAGAAGTCTTTCTTTACCAATTGCCTTAAGATACATTTTAACAGGGTCGTCATTAAATGGTTTTACAGCTAGAGCATTTTTTATTTTTGGGGATATATTCAAAATCAGCTTTCTCTATAATAAGTATTGTATTCTGTTGCCCATGCAAGTGACCTGAAATGGAGCAGTCCCAGTGGTAAGCCTACTGCATATGGTAGCAGACCTGGTCTATTAAATATACTCCACAGGAGTAAACTCCAGTAATAATGTCTTCCACTATTTCTAATACCCAGAAACCATAATGAGGAAACTAAACCCCTGATATGATAAAAACGTATCTTTGGCGGTTTGATTTTTTTTGGTCTATATTCTCTTAAAAATGTTTTTATTCTGGCAAAATAAAAGCGGGGGGAATAAATAGTTGTCAGTACCTTTAGATGGCCATCAATGAGTGTGGCAGCATCCATTTTTGGAATAAAGTTCAGATCAGATAGTTCAGAAGTATTTTCATTACTGGCATTTTTATTATCTATTAATCTGTTGGCCTTTTTAAGCCTATCGTGCAACCTGCTTTTAGGTGATACATTAAGAAGCCCTACCATTGCTGCAACAATTCCACTTTTCTGGATAAAGTCGATTTGGTTCTGAAATACAGTTGCTTTATCACTATCAAAACCAAGGATAAATCCTGCATTGACTTCAAAACCCATATTCTGGATTCTTTTTACAGATTCTAAAAGGTTCCTGTTTTTATTGTGGTATTTACCGCATTCTTCCAGTCCATCAGGGTCTGGAGTTTCTATACCGACAAAGACAGTTGCAAAGCCGGCATCTGTCATCATTTTCATCAACTTTTGGTCATCCGATAGATTAATCGATGCCTGTGTACTAAGTGCAAAAGGATATTTATTTTCTTTTTGCCACTTTATAATTGCTGGTAGAATTTCCTTTTTAAGGATAGCTTTATTGCCTATAAAATTATCATCAACAAAGAATACTCCTGCCCTCCAACCAATTTTATAGATCGAATCAAGTTCGGCTATTATCTGTTCCTTGCTTTTTATGCGGGGAGTTCTTCCATTGAGATGAACTACATCACAGAATTCACAATTAAAAGGACAGCCTCTGGAAAGTTGTATGCATACAGAATTGTAATTAGATAGATCAATAAGGTCCCATGCTGGTATGGGTGCTTTTTGTATGGATGGGAATTCTTCCATGGAATATATTTTCTTGAGATTATTATTTTCCATGTCCTTTATAAGAGTGGGAATTATTTCCTCTGATTCTCCCAGGACAAGGGTGTCTATATGGGAAAATTCTTCACATCCTGTTGTAAAAAGGGATCCGCCAGCAATAACAGTCTTACCAATCTCATGAACTCTATCAAACACCCTATTAGTGGAATGTTTCTGACCTATTATTGAACTTATAAATACATAATCTGCCCATTCTATATGTTCATCTCTTAAGGTCTCGCAGTTCATATCAATTAATTTTTTCTCCCAATAGTCTGGAAGCATTGCTGCAACAGTTAAAAATCCAAGTGGAGGATATGCAGCTTTTTTACCCAATACTTTTAAGACTTTTTTAAAATTCCAGAATGTTTCTTCACATTCCGGATAAATAAGTAAAATTTTCATTAGACCTTCTTTTAGTTTGTTTTAAAAAAAATGATTTGTTGTTTAGTTGATAAACAACAAATCATTGTTATGAAGAATTAAATTTACACTCAGATCCTTTTAAAAACCTCTATGTAATTTTTTTATTTAATACCTTCCACCGAAGTTTCTGTCAGATCTTGGCTTCTGTGGACGAGCTTCATCAACTCTTAAAGTTCTTCCTCCGAAATCTGTTTCATTTAAACCTTCTTTTGCTTTTTCAGCTTCTTCTGAGCTTGACATCTCAACAAATCCGAAACCTTTGTCCCCGATGACACTGGCGCTTTTAACTTCGCCAAATGGGGCAAACAGTTCTTCTAGTTGAGTATCGGTTGTAGAGTAACCAAAATTACCTACATATAGTTTACTACCTTGCATACATACCTCCTTTAAAATATAATTTCCCTAAAAGCTTGATAACATTTCTTTTGGAGAGGTAGAAGAAAGTAGCAGACCACTCTAAACAAAACATCATTAAACAAAGAGATGTTTAATTCTATGCTTAATTGTGTAAAATGTCAAATAAATTTTGATGAGAAAAATTTGAACTAATTATTTAAATATTAGACAATATAATAAAAGATATTCTATAAAAAGCCTCTGGTAAAGAGAAAGGGAAAAATGACTGAAAACATGCAAATATATAAATGTGGGGTCTGCGGCAATATTGTAGAGATGATCCATCCCGGTAAAGGGCATCTTGTTTGCTGTGGTCAACCTATGGAGCTTTATGAAGAAAATTCCACTGATGCTGCTGTTGAAAAACATGTTCCAGTATTGGAGAAGACTTCTGATGGTTATAAAGTCACTGTAGGAAGTGTGGCTCATCCCATGGAGGAAGAGCACCATATTGAGTGGATAGAGATAATCACTGGTGGGCTCTCTTCAAGGAAGTTTTTAAAACCGGGAGATGCTCCGGAAGCTGTTTTTTGCATCGACTCAGACGATGTAGTGGCGAGAGCATATTGTAATATTCATGGACTGTGGAAATCATAAGATAAATCCATAAGATCAGAAGTTTTTTGGCCACATCTTTTAAGTATTAAGATGTGGCCAAAATTTTTCAAATTAAATAAATAATGGTAAATAGAATGGAGCGATACCAGATGGCAGCAAGCCAGATCACACAAGATGTTTTTTTTGTAGGTGCAGTCGATTATAAAAGAAGATTATTTGATGAGCTCATCCCTCTTCCGGAAGGAACCTCATATAATTCATATCTTGTAAAAGGAAGTGATAAAACAGTCCTTATTGACAGCGTGGACCCACCGATGATAGATACTCTTTTAGAAAACTTATCAGGATTAGGCGTAAAAAAAATTGATTATATAATCTCACAACATGGCGAGCAGGATCATTCTGGTTCCATTCCAGAGCTTATAAATAGATTTCCTCAAGCCCAAGTCGTCACTAATAAGAAATGTATGAATACACTTATTGACCATTTGAGGGTTTCTGAAGATAAATTTATTGTCGTAGAAGATGGCGGGGAGCTTTCATTGGGGAACAAGACATTTAAATTCATTTTAACCCCGTGGGTCCATTGGCCCGAGACTATGTCCACTTATCTTATGGAGGATAAAATACTTTTTTCCTGTGATTTTTTTGGTTCACATTATGCAACAGATAGGATTATGGCTTCCGAAACAGGATGGGACAAGATCGAACCAGCCGCAAAAAGGTATTTTGGGGAAATAATGCTTCCCTTTATTACGAGTATCAGGAAGAATATTGAGAAGCTAAAAAATTATGATATAGAGTTTATAGCACCCAGCCATGGACCGGTCCATGATGATATAAGTTTTATCATGGATTCCTATAAGGAGTGGTCATCTGATAAGCTCATCAGTAAAGTAATTATTCCTTATGTATCCATGCATGGAAGTACAGAAATAATGGCCAGACATCTTAAATCTTCCCTGGAGAAAAAAGGCATAGAAGTATTACTTTTTCACCTGACGGAGGATGATCTGGGAGATCTTGCCGCGGCACTTATCGATGCTGCTACAATTGTAATAGCTACTCCTACAGTTCTTGCCGGACCACATCCACAGGCTATCTATGCAGCATATCTGGCAAAGGTTCTGAGGCCGAAAGTCAGATTCATTTCCATTATTGGTTCATACGGCTGGGGAGGAAAGACAGTAGAGATACTTGCAGATATTGTCTCAACTCTTAAAGCCGAAATACTTGATCCGGTAGTAATAAAAGGTCATCCAAAGGATGAAGATCTTAAAGCTCTTGAGGACCTTGCAGATAAGATATCTTTAAAACACTCAGAAATGATCAAATAGGCTCTGGACATTTAAATATTTCTTAATATGAAAGACAGAAAAATAACCGGTAAAAATACTTACAGAGGGACTGGACTTAAATCCAGGCTTGACGAGCTTTATGATAAATATAATCATAGGAAATTTGTCCACCCCGATCCTCTGGAGTTTCTTTACAGATATGATGATCCAAGGGACCGGGAAATAGCAGGTATTGTATCTTCTTCACTTGCATATGGAAGAGTTGCACAGATCCTTAAAAGTGTGAGTATTGTGCTGGATAAGATGAATCCTTCACCTTATAGATTTTTGCTTGAAACAGGAACTGAAAAGTTGGAGGAGTATTTTGAAGGTTTCAAGCACAGGTTTACTACTGGAAGTGAGATAGCAGGGCTCTTGACTGCAGCCGGTAAGATGATCAGGGATTTCGGATCGCTCAACTCTGCTTTTTTAGAAAATTATAATAGCGGGGATGACAATATTATCCCGGCCTCACTTAGTTTTTGTAAAAACTTTTCCATTTTTTCAAACAACTCATGCTGCAGCCTTATACCATCACATACCGGTGGAAGTGCATTTAAAAGACTTAATCTTTTCCTACGCTGGATGGTAAGAGATGACAGCGTTGACCCCGGAGGCTGGAAGGGCATACCTCCATCAAAGCTTATTGTTCCGCTTGATACCCATATGCACCGCATCTCGCTCCACCTGGGGTTGACTGAGAGAAAACAGGCAGATATGAAAACTGCAGTAGAAATCACAGGATCATTTAAAAATATTGAAAAAAATGATCCGATAAGATATGATTTTGCATTAACCAGGATCGGGATAAATAAGCTTCCCGAAGAGCTGTAGCATATAGACTTTGAAAATACAGAATAAAATTATATAATAAGATTTATTATATAATATATAAAATAAAGTATTAATATATATATTAAGATAGTAAGGGGCAGTTTATGAGTAAAAGATTATTCTCAAAAGCAAAGTTTTTAATGGTCTTTGCACTTATTCTCGTACTTATAATAACCATTTTACCCAGTACTCTAAGCGGTGGTTCGGCAGAGCAGGTACAAGCTTTTGTGACCAGGTTTTATGTCCAGTGCCTGGATAGGCAACCTGATTCTGGTGGACTAAATGAATGGGTCGGAAGACTTATGAATGGTTCAAAGACGGGAGCAGATGTTGCGCATGGATTTGTATTTAGCGAAGAGTTCCTGGCAAATAATCACGGCAATGAAGCATTTCTGACTATCCTGTACAGTGCATTTTTTAACCGTCAGCCGGATGCTGAAGGCTATAATGCATGGCTTAGCCGTATGGCAGGGGGTATGAACAGGGAAAAAGTACTTGATGGTTTCTTAAAATCGCAGGAATTTGCACAATTATGTGCAGATTTTGGTATTACACCGTATGCCGGGGCACCTGTGGCCGTTGCATCTACCGGAGGATTCTCATCTTCGGGAGCAACAGGATTTCATGCGGGTAGGAAAGTGAATTTCATCATCTGGGGAGATGACAGTGCTGCTGACCGTGCGGGAGGCAGAGTAAGCGGAAGAACAGATATCAATCTCTTTGTCCATCTTAACCTTGATACCAGAAAAGCATATATAGTGACCATTCCGAGAGATACCTGGTTCGGCGGAAGGAAGATAAACGGATATCATGCTGTTGGAGGACATGATTATGCCGTTGGAAAGTTCGAACAGTTTGTAGGCGGTAAGATAGATTTTTATGCAATTACAGACTTTGATGGTTTTCCACCACTTATCGACTGGATGGGTGGAGTAACTGTTACCGTAGAGGAAAATATTGCTGACGGCTTTTCCGGATGCTATCTGGGTCCGGGGGTCCATCATTTAAATGGTTCACAGGCTCTGGCCCTTACACGTGCAAGAAAAGGCAGGACGCTATATGGCGGAGGAGCTTATGCAAGGGAAAAACAATCTGCTATGATGATAGCCGAACTTCTTCTTCAAAAGAAGGGTATGGTTAATTCCGGAAACCTCGGTTCCTTTATGGGGACACTTGGACAGTTTATCTATACCAATATCTCAATGGCCCAGGCAGCAGAGATACTTCCAGTACTTCTTTCTATGAATAGGGGAGATATCATGGTAACTACATTTAATTCATGGCCGCAGTGGTTCGGAAAATCAAGTGCAGTTGGCTATAATGAAGCAGAGAAGAATGCATTTTTCCAGAATATATTAAACCAGTAAAAAAAGGTAAATATATCTTGATCTATAAGACTCTTTGGTCCTGAACCGGATCAAGGGGTCTTATTTTTTCTGGTGATCATATAGAAAATAAACCGTTTTGCCTTATAACTATTTTTACTATCTAATTTCTATATTTGAGGTATAATCTATCATAATTTTTTAAACGAAAAGAGAGCAATTATGAAGATCAAAAATAAAGCTGAGATAAGTCCCAATATCATGGACGGAGGGGAAGTATCAGGGATAAAGTTCTATCCTATGATAACTGCAAAAGACGGAGCTTTGAATTTTGCTATGAGATTATTCGAGATAGACCCTAATGGACATACCCCAAAGCATACGCATGGGTGGGAGCATGAAGTATTTATTGTTTCAGGCAATGGTCATGTCTTTAAGGACGGTCAGGAAATACCTATAAAAAAAGATACATTTCTCCTGGTACCGAAAGGTGAACTCCATCAATTTATTGCCGGAGATGAGGGCATGAATATGATCTGTGTTGTTCCAAATGAGGGGCAGCCGACTTGATATTAAAAAAATCTGGCAACCGGTCATTATTAAAGATCAGGAATATATTTGTTTCTGCAGTAATAATATGCTGCATCATCCTATCATCCCAGATAGTATCATGCGCCCCGGAACAGGTATTCGGCGAACTTATAATAAGCATGGAAGTAGATAGCACTACCTTTGAACCCGAAAGTGCATGCGATAACTTCGATATTGAAGTCGATCAAATATTCGCTACGGTAGAAGTCTCGGGAGTAAAAGCTGAAGATAAGTGGAGGCTTACCTGGAAAAACCTTGGAACTGATGAGGTGATCGCTGATTCGACAAATGTCTATTCTACGCAGACCACCGGTTATATAGAGGGATTTTTCTCAAATAAACTTGTCCCCAATGGAAATGGTAATATAATTGCGGAACCGGGTGATTATTCGGTCAGTTTTTATCATAATGGCGAGCTTAAGTCGACAGGTGAATTCAAGATAAACAAACCTTCTGTCGAGGTACTTGAGGTTGGTTTTTTTAAAGACATAGATGAGCAGGGAAATCCCTTAGAGGAGAGTAAAGAGTTTCTCCAGAGAGATACAATATTTGCTGCAATAAAAGTAAATTACAAATTAGAAGGCGACCAGTTTAGTATAAAATGGTATAAGGGTGAAGATGAATTTTTAGAAGATAAAAGCTTTAAAGTAGAAGAGAGTTTTTATGCTCCAGGCTATATAGTCATCAGATTGATAAATGAAGGTGGAAAAGCCTTACCGGTTGATATATACAAAGTTGAATTATTCTATGAAGAGGAGGTCGTGGATGATTATTATTTTGATATAATTCCTGAAGAATTTTCACAGGACATATTCAGTAATGGAATAAAATATATAAATAGTGAGTATCTACTGGAAGTAGATACTCCTAATAACTGGTCCTTTGCAGAAGAGGAGATTGAATCCGGGCTAAAGGTACGGTTTACACCGGGAGAAACCGGAAAAAATATAATTATAAATATCTGGGCGCTGGAGGAAAAGTATTCACCCGGAGAAGATGGCTATATTGATTTTGCTGATAATCTACTTGACCAGGAGGTGGTCCCGGAAGGTGAAAACGGGATTAAAAGAACGGATAGCCATAAGGTGGTCGGAAATATTGAAGTATATGAAATAGAATACAGGAACAATGAGGAAGGCGACACGGCATGGTGCACCACTTTTAACTTTTTAAAAAATGATGGTATGCTGTATCTGTTTATGAGGTCATCTGGCCTTGATTATATGGATTATGCTCAAAAAATTCTTGACCGGATGATAGGATCTCTAAAATTTTAAGGATTTAGGATAAATACTTATGCTTGGCCTTAATCAAAAATTAAAAGATATTGCCCGGGAGGGTAAGAGTATAAAAGTCGGGCTTGCGGGCCTGGGGCAGATGGGCAAGGGTCTGCTTTCCCAGATAAGGGAACTTAAGGGCATGGAAGTCCTGGCTCTTGCAGATCTTGATATAGAAAAAACAAAAAGGACTTTATCTGATCTTGGGATCTACGGGGATGATTATTTCTTCCTTGAATCAAAAAATAATTCCAGAAAAGAATCCCTTGAAATATCCGGTATTAAACTTATAAAAAATATTTTTAGCAGTAAAGCAAAGGACCTGATAAAAGAAGCTATTACTGGCGGGAAACTCATATATTCAGACAGTCTTTCAGTTCTATTTGATATTGATGAGATCGACATCATAGTAGATGCAACAGGAAACCCCGAGACTGGGGCGTATATAGCATTAAATACAATAGCAGCTTCAAAAAAACATCTGGTTACGCTTAATGTGGAGATGGATGTTACTATTGGTCCTATTTTAAGGGACTTTTCTGAAAAACACAGAGTTATTTATACATTGTCGGCTGGAGACGAGCCTCCAGCAGCCAAGGAACTTTTTGATTTTATAGATTCCCTGGGTATGGAGGTAATAGCTGCCGGTAAAGGAAAAAATAATCCACTTGACCGTGAAGCTAATCCTACATCTCTTGCGGATTATGCAAGGGGAAAAGGCTCAAATCCCTATATGATGACTTCTTTTGTCGATGGGACCAAATCAATGGTAGAGATGGCATGTCTTTCAAATGCAACCGGTCTTAAACCTGACTGCAGGGGGATGCATGCTGTGAGGGCAAATAAAGGAGAACTTCTTGATATCCTAAAACTAAAGAAACAGGGCGGCATACTTGATAATAATGGTGTAGTGGAATTTGTGATAGGGGATCTTGCTCCAGGGGTTTTCCTTGTCTATACCACAAAAAATAAAATACTTGCAGAAGAGTTAAAGTATTTGCTAATGGGCAGTGGTCCAAATTATCTACTTTACAGGCCATATCACCTGACAAGTATGGAAACCCCGATATCGATAGCCCGTGCATACTTCTACAATGAGCCCACGATGATACCTATAGCCGGACTTGTTTCTGAAGTGGTGACTATTGCAAAGAAGGACCTTAAAGCCGGAGACAGGATAGACCGGATAGGCGGATATACGGTATACGGTTTGATAGATGAATATGATATAGCAAAAGAACAGGGTCTACTTCCCATCGGACTTAGTGAGGGAGCAGTGCTAAAAAGGGATATAGAAAAAAACAGACCTATAAACTATGACGATGTCGATCTTGTAAGTGATTCGCTGGTTCATATCTTAAGAAAAATTCAGGATGGTCAAGGCATATAATACAGGTCAATAATTTAAGAAAAATAATTATATTTTGATTTAGGAGCTTGTCCGCAAACAAGCCAAGAGACAATTTTCGGACAGGCTCCTTGAAAGGGGATGATGGTGCATTTTTTGCATAATAAGGTAAAAAACCTGTTTATTATATTTACAGTATTTACTGCAGTCTTATTAGCTCTAATGGGTTTGGTCTCATGCAAGTTCAAGATAGTGGATAAATATGAGGTGACCCGGGAGATGATGGGTACATATATCACGGTAATAGTCTATGCTGATGAAGATACCGCAGATGAAGCTATAGAAGCAGCCTTTAAACGGTTCGGTGAGATAGAATCTATCGCCTCTATATATGATGAGAATAGTGAGGCATCCAGATTGAACAATGAAGGAATTATCGAATCACCATCAAGGGAGTTAAGGGAATTAATAGAACTCTCAGTGTATTATTATAATGTTTCCGGGGGGAGTTTTGATATAACTATCAGCCCGGTACTTGAGCTCTGGAAAGAAGGCCTGTGGATGGAAACTGAAGAAGTGCAGGCAAAAAGAGTGGAAGAGACTCTAAAGTATGTAGGTTCAGATAAAATAGTAATAGAAGATACAAAAATATATTTTAAAACCCGCGGGATGTCTATAGACCTTGGGGGGATAGCAAAGGGCTATGCAGTAGATGAGGCCCTGAAGGTATTAACTGGTCTTGGTATAGACAATGCTCTTGTAAATGCGGGAGGTGATATCGGGACGATCGGGATAAAACCTGACGGCACCGGTTGGTTGATAGAGCTGGACAATCCATTCGATGATGATGAAGAAGATCCTGGCACCATAGAACCTCTTCCCAGCTTTATTATTAAAGAAATGGCAGTGGCAACCTCTGGTAATTATTATAGATATTATGATCCTGAAAAGAGCGTGCACCATATTACTGATCCATTTACAGGTTATTCAGCAAATGGGTGCATAAGCGTAACAATAATAGCCTCAAACTGCACTGAAGCAGATGTATTGGCCACTTCTGTTTTTGTAAAAGGGCCCACCCGTGGACTTAAGCTTATTGAAGAAATAGATGGAGTTGAAGGATTGATCATAGATAATGCAGGGGAAAGCACTGCTTCGACTGGACTTTCAAAATATATGAAGTAAAATAGCATGAGGTTTTTTTATTTATTCGGGGTTAAATGGGGATCTTAATAAAGAAGAAAAGTAAATTCAGGGGACTTCATCTACCTGAGAATAAGATTACTTCGAAAAAACCTATTGAAGAGCTTCCAGTTTCTGAGAAAATAATACTGCCTTTAGTACAGAATATAGGTGCTCCCTGCAGCTTTCTAGTCGAAAAAGGTGATATGGTAAAAACCGGTCAGAAGATCGCCGACAGTAAGGCATATGTATCTTCACCTATCCATTCTTCTGTTTCAGGGAAAGTAAAAAAGATCTCAAAAATAATGAATCCCGCAACAAGCCAGCTAATGGATGCTGCGACCATCGAATCAGATGGCCAGGACCGTTGGGTAGACATAGAGCAGGTTTTTAATATAAACCTGTCACAGGATTACAGGCGGCTAAAGACTATAATAGACTCTCTTAAGAAGGAAGATATACTTACGGCAGTAAGGGAAGCAGGGATCGTAGGTCTTGGAGGTGCAGCATTTCCCACTCATGTAAAACTTAAACCCCCTCCTGAAAAGAAAATAGATACCCTCATACTTAATGGATGTGAATGCGAACCATTTATTACCTCGGACCACAGGGTAATGCTGGAATACGGAAGGCAGGTACTTGTGGGTTTATATATAATCTCAAGGGTTCTTGGCCCAAAGAATATATTTATCGCAATAGAGGATAATAAAAAGGATGCTATAACACATATTAAGGACCTTATCTTTGAGTTGACTTTTGATGATATATTTAAGATAGTATCACTTCCATCAAGGTATCCCATGGGAGCAGAAAAAACGCTTATAAAAACTGTAGTTGATAGAGCGGTGCCGATGGGAGGACTGCCGATGGATGTCGGAGTAGTTGTAAATAATGTGACTACTGCAAAAGCGATCTATGATGCATTAATAGAGGGGAAACCCCTTATAAGCAAAGTGATAACTGTTACCGGAGAATTTAAAAATCCTAAAAATGTTTTGACAAGGATCGGAACCCCGATAAGGGAGCTTATAGACCTCTGCGGTATTAATGATGATAAGACAAATAAGGTCATCATAGGGGGACCCATGATGGGCAGTACGCTTGTAGAACTAGATTTTCCTGTTGTAAAGGGGGTTAATTGTGTTCTTGCAAGGGATAGTAGAATACCAGATGAACAAAATTGTATAAATTGCGGAAGCTGTGTAAGGATATGCCCAATGAATCTTATGCCGCTTGTCTATGCCAGGACAGTTAAAAGCGGTAGAATTGACGGGCTTTCAGATCACTATATAGAGAACTGTATAGAATGCGGTTCATGTGCATATGTATGTCCTGCAAATATACCAATAGTGGGATATATAAAGACAGGTAAGGCAATGCTTGCGAAGCAAAAAAGCAAATAGTAATTAATATAATAATTGATAGACCTGGTCCTTTTAAGAGAGTGCTTTAAAAAGGTTCTGGAACGGTTATACGATGAATAATAAAAAGAAAGATATGGATATGGGAAGCAAGATGCTGATAACCCACGCCCCACATATATGGAGGGGTTTTTCCATAAACAGGATCATGTATATTGTAGTAATGGCCCTTATCTTTCCCGCAGCTGCGGCTGTTTATTTCTTTGGATATTACAGCCTTATCCTTATTGCTGTCTGTATTTCAACAACGGTCCTTACTGAATATACAATCAAAAAACTCAGGCATAAACGCTTTATAATGGACGGGAGTGCCGTGATCACCGGACTACTATTTGCACTCATTCTTCCTCCAAGACTTCCAATATGGATGACAATTGTCGGTGCAGCATTTTCAATTGCAATCGCCAAGGAAGCATTTGGCGGACTTGGCTATAATATATTTAATCCGGCCCTGGTAGGGCGTGCTTTTCTTTCAGTATGTTTCCCGCGGGAGATGACTACATGGGTATTACCCTCATATTTTAATATGGATGCTGTAACCGGGGCGTCACCGCTGAGTGAAAGCTTTGCTGCCCAGGGAGATAAACTGACTTTATATAAGGACCTTCTTTTTGGAAATACTTCAGGTTCTATGGGAGAGACTTCTGCCCTGCTTATCATTATAGGTGGGATAGTGCTTTTGCTTTTTAGGATAATAGACTGGAGAATACCTGTCTTTTATCTGGGTACAGTAGCACTTGGTTCACTGATGCTTGGAGAGGATATCGTCTTCCAGCTTCTTGCCGGGGGACTAATGATAGGAGCATTCTTTATGGCCACAGATTATGCTACATCCCCTGTGATGGGAAATGGCAGGATAATCTTTGCAGTTGGCATAGGAATATTGACGGTACTGTTCAGGAATTTTGGACCGATGCCGGAAGGGGTCTGTTTTTCTATCCTTATTATGAATGCTTTTACTCCGCTTATTGATAGATATATTAAACCTAAACCATTTGGATACCAGGGGAAAAAGAAAAATGCTTAAGAGGCTAAAATCAAAAAGATTATATTCTGTGGTATTTCTTACCCTTGTGGTATTGATATCAGTTAGCCTGCTATTGTGGATAAATTCTTTTACTTCGGTAGTAGTGGAAGCATTAAGAGAAGCTAGAATAAAAAGTATTCTGGAGTCGATATTTCCAGATCTTACAAGTTTTCAGGAATCTGATGAGATTTTTGTAATACGTGAAGGTGAAAATATTGCCGGGTATGCCTTTGTTGCAGATGGAA
>JALHTA010000457.1 GCA_022865545.1 Actinomycetota bacterium
ATAACAAAAAATAAATTTGCAATGTCGTTACAAGTAAACATTTTTATTTTCAGTAATCTATATAAATTCGTAGAACAGGCGTCTCGCCTGTTAAGGTAGGGGCTCGATTCATCGAGCCCGCTAAAAAAATACTGGAGTACCCGGGTCGGATAAATCCGACCCATTAAAAACAATACTTTATACGAAAAAGGTTTTAAATTTTGAATTATGGTTTTTCGCTTTTCACTTTAAGTTTTTAGTTTATTGATTTATCATATACGCTAAACGCTGTAAGCTCTACGCTATACTTTATACTAATGACTAATTTAACTGGTAAACCGGTTAACCGGGTAACTGGCTAACCAATACTAACTAACTAGCTAACTAAGTAACCAACTAACCAGCTAACTATAAAAGAGGAGTAACAATTTATGAAAGTTAAACATGCAATAATTATTGTTCTGATAATTTTATCCATCACACTTACCGGTTGTTTCACAAATCCTTCTGGTCACAGTATTCCTGAATGGACAGTAATGATTTACCTCGATGCGGATAATGATCTGGAAAGTGCCGGCATTAATGATATAAATGAAATGGAATTGGTTGGCTCGTCTTCTAAAGTAAATATTGTAGTGCAGGCAGACCGAATCCCTAATTATAATTTTTCTAATGATGACTGGACTACTACTCGAAGATATTATATTACTCAGGACTCCGACCAGATGCAGATAAATTCCCTATTAATTGGTGGTGATTTGGGAGAACTAAATATGGGAGACCCTGATACTTTAGTTGATTTTGCCAACTGGGCGGTAACTGAATATCCGGCTGAAAAGTATCTGCTGGTAATTTGGAATCATGGGGGAGGATTTCGCTCACCAGCGTATTCCAAAGGTATTGCTCAGGACGATACCAGCGGAAAAGATATAATCACTATGTCCGAGTTAGAAGATGCCCTCTCTGCAATTAGTGTTCAAATGGGAAAAAATATAGATATAGTGGGAATGGATGCCTGTTCAATGGCTATGATAGAGGTGGCTTATCAGATAAAAGATTATGCCGATATTCTGGTTACCTCAGAAGAACTAGAGCCCGGTGATGGCTGGCCTTACGATACTATTTTGGCTCAACTGGCGGCTAATCCTACAATGTCTCCTACACAATTAGCGATTGATTTTGTTGATAAATATATTTTTTCCTATCCTTTTAAAGAGGTCACTCAATCAGCGATTGATTTAAGTTATATGGACGATTTAGCTGGTCAGTTATCTTCTATGGCGGATTCAATTATGAGTGATACTTTAACTTCCAAAGATGCTTATTTAAACGCTGCTTATTCCAGTCAGCATTATAGTGATTATTATCATGATTTTATAGATTTATATGATTTCTGTAATAAAGTTTATTATTATTCTAATAGCTTTGAAGTTAAAGCTATCGCCTTAATTGTTCAACAGAATTTATTGAATTCGGTAATAAATTCGGATTATAATGGGGGGAGCGTAATTGACACTAAAGGACTTTCTATCTATTTTCCATTATATAAAGAATATGATTCCGAGAATTATGACAATACTAATTTTGCTCGGGATACTTTCTGGAATGAAATGCTTTTATCTTTTGAACTTTAATGATATTATTATAATATGCTAAAACGAAAATATTTATGGATTATATTAATAGTAATTTTGGCCACAGCCCTTGCTTTTTATTTTATTAATAATAAGGGGAAAGACAGGGGTGCAGGTAAAGCAGGAGAAGAGATTGAAGAAGTTGAAGAGGATATCGAAATAAATGAAGCCCCGGTCAAGATAGAAAAAGGTACAGTGGTAGGAATGAAAGCCGGGGAAAAAGAATGGGAGATAGAAGCTGATAAAATATCTTTAGCCGAAGACAGAAAAAGGACTATCTTTGAAAAGATTAAAAAAGCAGTTATCTTTAAAGATAATGAACCTTATCTAAATATCAAACTTAATAAATGTATTGCCGACATGGGAAGCAAAAGTATGGAATTAGTGGGAGAAGTGGTTATCGAAACCAAGGAAGGGGATATTTTAAAAGGAAATAGATTCTTCTGGAATTCAGAAGAGGAAACCCTG
>JALHTA010000458.1 GCA_022865545.1 Actinomycetota bacterium
GATAAAAGTGAAATTTTGATAAGTTTAATAAGTTTTTCGTCTCTCATTTTTATACCCCCTAATAAATATATCTCATAGGGATGGATATAATAAAAACCCCGACACGTAGCTATGTCAGGGCAAATTCACATATATCTCATCTTCTTTCATCCAGACTTTACTGTCGGCTTCGGAGTCAAATCATCACCCAAGGGTGCTGTCTTAACAACTTCAGAATGAAAATCCCTTCTAAAATGTCGTTAAACCGAATCTGCCTTACGGCTCGCGGGCTTTACCGCCGGTGGGGAAATTCGCCCCGCCCTGAAGATTATTAAATTTTATTTTATAATTTAATTATATACATTTTAAGTTAACAAAGCAATATAATAATTACTGATTTTTCATTGATAGTGATATTCTTTTCCTCTTCTCATCAACTTCAAGCACACTAACCTCTACTATATCTCCAACTTTAACCACATCCAATGGATGCTTCACAAATTTATCTGATAGCTGGCTTATATGTACTAACCCATCTTGATGAACTCCAATATCAACAAAAGCTCCAAAATCGGATACATTCCTAACAGTCCCCATAAGTTTCATCCCCGGTTTAAGATGAGACATTTGAACTACACCTGTTTTTAATATAGGTTTCGGCATTTCCTCTCTTGGATCTCTACCTGGCTTTTTAATTTCTTTAATAATGTCTCTAAGAGTTGGAACTCCTATTTCTAATTTTTCTGCCATCTCTTTAATATTAATATCTTTTAATCTCTCATCCAAATCTTTAAAATTCAAAGATTTAAGATCAGCTTTAGTATATTGCAGAGACTCTAATAATTTTTTGGCAGCAATATATGACTCAGGATGAACTGAAGTATTATCTAAAAAATCTTTACTCTCCATAACCCTTAAAAAGCCTGCACATTGCTCATAAGCCTTTGCCCCTAATCTTTTAACTTTTAATAATTCTTTTCTAGCTTTAAACTTACCATTTTCTTCTCTATAAGCTACTATATTTTGAGCTATAGAAGCATTTACCCCTGATATATAAGATAATAGTGACGGCGTTGCTATATTAAGATCTACACCAACAGCATTAACACAGTCTTCAACTACCCCTTTTAAGGATTCATCAAGTTTTTTAGGTGCCACATCATGCTGGTATTGTCCAACTCCAATAGCTTTAGGATCAATTTTTACAAGTTCAACTAATGGATCTTGAAGTCTTCGTCCTATGGAAATAGCTCCTCTAATAGATACATCTATGTCTGGATATTCTTTAGATGCAAGCTCTGAGGCTGAATATACTGAAGCACCTGCTTCTGAAACTATAACATAGTACAGATCTTTTGAGCATTCCTCTTTTAGTTCTTTAATTATCTGAGCAAAAATTTCTTCAGACTCACGACTAGCCGTTCCATTACCGAGAGATACCACTTCTACATTATGCTTATTTACTAATGCTTTAATAATACCTATAGATTTTTGAATGCCGTCCTTGCTACCTGCAGTAGCATATACCGTAGCTATATCTAAGACCTTCCCCGTATCGTCAAGCACTGCTATTTTGCACCCAGTTCTAAATCCAGGATCAAACCCAAGCACTACCTTTCCTTTTATAGGGGACTGCATTAAAAGGGCCTACAAATTAGCTTTAAATATTTCAATAGCAGAAGTCTCACCTTTTTCTGTTAGCTGAGATCTTATTTCTCTTTCAATTGATGGGAATATAAGTCTTTTTACAGAGTCCACTATGCTCTCCTCTATATACTTATCAGTTTCATCATTTCCCTTTAAGCATTTATTTTTTAAATAGTCAATTATTTTTTCACTATCAGCTTTAATTTTCACAGAAAGTATCTTACTACTTTCGCCTCTATTTATAGCAAGAATTCTATGTGGAGGAATAGATTTAACGCTTTCTTTATATTCATAATACATTTCAAAGGGAGTAGTATCTTCGCTTCCGCCCTTAGTTTCTACAATCCCTTGATTTTGAACGAGTGCCCTAATCCACTTTCTATAATCGGCTTCATCTGAGATCATTTCACTTATAATATCTCCAGCACCTTTTAGTGCATCTAATGCTGTGTCC
>JALHTA010000459.1 GCA_022865545.1 Actinomycetota bacterium
ATAGAATATTTTTTATGATACTTATCTTTTTTCATATAAACCTTCTTGACTATATACCTGAAGTAGTATATACTACAGGTATTAAAAAGTCAAGCTTTTTATGGGAGGCAGTATGGGAACCGGAGATGGTCTTAATCTGGATTCAAGAGCAATAAGCGCACTTCCGGTCATTAACAAATTCATTGACCGCATTGAACTAAAAAAACTTCTTTTAAGCTATATTCCTTCAAAACAAAACCAGAAGTTATCTCATGTGGATGCGATTTTAATCTTTGTACGAAATATCCTGCTTGAGCGGGAACCGCTCTACAAGCTATCAGAATGGGCGGCCGGCTTTGACCCCTTCCTTGTTGGACTTAATAATATGGACCCAGAGATTTTAAATGATGATAGGGTGGGAAGGAGCCTTGATGCGCTCTTTGATGCAGACAGAGCCTCGCTCCTGACCAATCTTGTTCTAAAAATAGTAGATGAGTTTAAAGTAGAACTTTCCCAGCTTCACAATGACTCCACTACGGTAACTGTCTTCGGAGAGTATAAAAATGGGAGCTCAAAGCATAATGGCAAAACCTCTATTAGTCTGTTGCGCGGCCATAACAAAGATTACCGCCAGGATCTAAAACAGCTTCTTTTTACCCTTACTGTAAGTAGAGACGGCGCCGTTCCCATCCACTACAAAAGCTATGATGGGAATATCACTGATGACAGGACCCATATTCAGACATGGGAGGCGCTAAGGAGGCTAACGGTGGCAAGTGACTTTATTTATGTCGCCGATGCAAAGCTTGCCACCAGGGAGCAGATGACGTATATCACAAAAGAAGGCGGAAGGTTTATATCAGTTCTTCCCGAGATACGGAAAGAGTGCGGCCAGTTTAAATCATGGATAAGGTCCAGTAATGTAGAGTGGCAACAGCTTGAGGTAAAGCCTGGCGGCAGAAGTTATGACAGTGATCATTTGTACTGGGGATATGAATGTCCCATACCGTCAGAGGAAGGATACCGCATTATCTGGATCTTAGATAGCCAGAAGCAGGACCTTGACAGCCGCAGAAGACAGTCAAAAATAGAAAAAACCATAAAAGTTCTGGGTACCCTTAAAAGCAAGGTAGGTACGAGGAAATGGAAGACAAAAAAACAGATAGAGGAAACTGTAGAAGATATTTTTACAAAATACCAGTCAGGGTGCTTCTTTGACTGGAAGATGGTGGTAAAAGAGGTTGAAACCTACAGGCAGAAGCAAAAGGGCCGGCCCGGAAGTGATACCGAATATGTAAAGATTGTAAAAAGTCAGTGGACATTTGAAGCTATGCCAAATGGCATTAAAATACAGGACGATGCCGCTACCGATGGGATGTTTCCCCTTATTACAAATATTGAAGCAGGTGATCTTTCTATAGCAAAGGTTCTTGAAAAATACAAGTTCCAGCCATATATTGAAAAAAGACATCAGCAGTTTAAGAGTGTATTTGAGGCTGCTCCTGTATTCTTAAAACTTCCTCACCGCATTGAGGCCCTTATGTTTGTATATTTTATAGTGCTTACCCTAAATGCACTGATAGAGCGGGAGCTGCGCCTTGCTATGGCCAAAGAAGGTATCGGGTCACTTCCTCTGTATCCTGAAAATAGAAAGTGCAAGTATCCGGCAACAGCCAGAATAATAGATCTGTTTTCAAACCTTAGAAGGCATGTACTGTTTGATGGTGATAAAGAGATTAAATGTTTCTATGATCCAATTTCCAAGCTTCAGGAACAGATTCTTGATTTATTACGCCATGAATACTCCGGGCGTAAGCCCGAAGATGTAGGCGCTCCGCTGTCATTATTGAAATG
>JALHTA010000460.1 GCA_022865545.1 Actinomycetota bacterium
AAAATTTAATTACAGTTTGAAGCCATTTAAGATAAAATATGTGTTTGACTGTTAATAGACTTTAGAAGAGGTAAAGATTGCCGATCAGAAAATCAGATTATGAAAACTATGATTACCGTGAATTCTGGGAAGATGATAAAAGATATTATGAGGACCAAGCGGAAAGGATCGCACTGAAGTCCATGTTAAAGGATGTGGATCCTTCAAATAAACTTTTTATAGATATTGGATGCGGATATGCAAGGCTTTTTAATGAATATAGTAAATTCCAAAGAGTGGTCCTTATTGACTATTCCATAAAGAACTTAAGGAATGCTAGGGAAAGGATCAGCCGATTTCTTTCAAATGATCCAGAAAAACTTTCAAATGTCCTTTTCATATCTGCTGATGCCACAGCAATTCCTATAAGAGATGATTCTGCAGATACAATACTCACAGTAAGAGTGGTGCATCACCTTGACAGGCCTGAAAAATATTTTGATGAGGTGAAAAGAATCTTAAAAGTGGGAAGTCTTTACATTTTTGAATTTGCAAATAAAAGAAATTTAAAAAATATATTAAGATTTATAATAGGTAAAATGGATACCTCTCCATTTGGGCCGGGTCCATCACAGATCGGAGAGACAATAAGAAACTATCACCCAAAAGAGATATACAGGAAACTCAGGGAAAGAGATATCAAAATAGAAAGAATAATCAGTGTTTCTAATTTCAGGCTCGGGATTCTTAAAAAGATCTTTGGAAACAAGATTCTTCTATTCTTTGAAAATATATACCAGAAGATATTTTCATTTATTACCTGGGGTCCAAGCATATTTATAAAGGGGTATTTATTAAAGAATACATCATCTGGAGGCAGAGATCCTGATGGGGGAAGCCCTGGAGAAAGTGGAAACCTGATATTAACCAAAAGTGGTGACCAGTCTTTGTTGGATGGGGATAAAAAATCTTTCCAGGATACTGGCAACAAAGAAAGGGAGCAGTTTTTTAAAGGTCTTTTAAGGCATAATTTTTCAAGTTTTTCAGATATTCTTATATGTCCTTCATGCCATAGCAAGGATATCACTTTAGCTGGAGAAAAAATTAGATGTGGAGGATGCAAACACCAGTTTTTAGTAGATGGAAATATATTGGACCTTAAAATCTGATAAACAAATAGACTATTATTTTGGTCCCCAATTGTTATTCTTCATTTCTGTCACCCAATCTCTTTTGTATCTTTCTTATTGTAAAAAAAGTTTCAAGCTGTTACAATTGTGTAACAAAGTTTTGGATTAAATCCTTAGCATATTGTAATAATTACTATAAAAAAATGGAGATTTAGAATTGGATTCAATAATGGTTGAAAAAATTTACTCTGAAGGTGTTATTTCCAGGCTCTCTCAATACCTCAAATGTATAGTCCAGCTAAAAGAAACCGGAAAGAGAACGGTGACTTCCAGGGAAATAGGCGACAATACAGGAATAAACAGTGCCGAGGTAAGGCGTGACCTGATATATTTTGAAATAAAAGGTAAAAGGGGAGTAGGGTTTAATATCAATGAGCTTATTGAATCTTTTAATAAAATACTTGGTTATGACCGGGTTGTCAATATTGCACTAATAGGGGCAGGTAATCTCGGTAAGGCCATTTTAAACTACAAGATGCTAGGCAGGTTCGGTTTTAAAATCGAAAACGTATTTGACAATAATGTATCAATAATAGGGAAAACAGTATCCGGCAGAGTGATCAGGGACATGAAGGATATAGAGTCCGTAATAAAGGATAAAAATATGGATATCGCCATTATAGCCGTGCCTCCTGAAGAAGCGCAGAAAGTAGCTAATACACTTGTAAGTGCCGGAATAAAAGTTATTATGAATTATACATCTATTCCCATAAAAGTACCCAAAAAAGTAAAGATCGAAACAACAGATCCTATTGAAAAATTGCTTCACACTCTGTATTATTTATCACATACGGGATATGCAGAATTAAATAGCTTTAAGCATAAATAATACAGAAATACCATAGTAGAATTCAAGATATGAACAGAGTAAAAGGTTGCTTTATTACTATCGTCAGCATTTTCGTCCTGGTCGTATTAGTGTTTTTATGCATCACACTTACAGATACCGGCCGAGCGACCGGGGAAGAAAGATCTTCATCCATAACTCAACTATTTTCTTCGAAGGACCTTCTTTTCTTAGGGCTTGATGAAAGGGAGGACAGCAATAGCTTCAAAGGCAGGACAGATACCATTATCATATTCCACATACCCGGTCAGGGAAATAATGAGACTCTTATCTCCATTCCCAGGGATACAAGAGTGTACCTGGACGAAAAAGGATGGAATAAGATAAATGCAGCCTATGTTTATGGCGGCACGGAGATGACAAAACAGGAAATACTGGAACTAACGGGAATAAATATTGACCGTGTCATGATAGTTAATTTCAATAGTTTTAAACGGATTATCGATATACTCGGCGGAGTAAAGATAGTAGTTGATGAACCCCTCCACGACCCCCTTTCGGGAGCAGATTTTGAACCTGGAGAATATCTTATGGATGGGGACCAGGCACTTTCTTTTGCCAGATGCAGGTCGACAGCCAGGGCTGATCTTGACCGCATGGACCGGCAGCAGTATCTTCTTAATGAACTAATCAAGCAAAAGGCAAACCTTTCCACCATCTCAAAGATCTTGAATCCATTCAATGATGCATCTGATATATTCACAGTTTTAAATAAGGAGACAAGATCGGATTTTACCATATGGGATTTTTGTTCCATTGGTTTTGTGTTATTATTCTCAAATAAGGATATAGACCGGGTTACCATACCAACACAGCCCGCAAACATAGAAGGTATAAGTTATTTGCTGGCAGATGATGAGGAAGTTAAAAGTTTTCTTTCAGAGTACTTAAAATAGTGCAGTTTTTTGGATGAACCGGAGAAATATTCATAGTATTATCAAAGGATCTATAGGGAGGAGATAATGGCTATTTTCTGTAATAGCGAGATAATGGGTGCCATAAAAGGGATCAAGCTGCCGAAGGAAAAATCAGAGATATTAAATTATATAGATAAAAATTCGGATATAAGCGAGGCATCAAAAATAGCCCTCAATAAACTGGATGATAAAGTATATAGTTCTACTGAGGAGATATGTGAGAATATAAAGATAGTATGTGATCTTGAAGTCAGGAATGCCCTTGCAGAGATGGATCTTCCTGCTGATAAAAATGAAATACTTGACTATGTAAGGTTTAGAAACTTCTCTGAGTTTGTAGTGCGGTCCCTGGAGAATCTACCAGATGGACACACATTTAATGATGTATCTGACATATGCAGCGAGCTTTAATGTTTATATTTAAAATATTTGATCGAATAATAGATTCAGGAGACAGTAAAAGTGGCTAAAGATATGGATATTAGTATTGCAAACATATCCTGCCTTACCCAAAATGATGAGTTTTTATTGCAGGTATCCAGCAAGTCAAGCAATATAACAAGGTTTATAAAAAGCGAGATCCCGGCCAATGATAGAAGCTGGCTCACTGATCTTAAAAGCTGGAAGATCAAGATCAAATGGCTGCTCAAGATCAGCGAACTCTGCCTTAATGATTATGACCAGGTATTTTTTGACTGTGGGGAAGAATTGCTGGACCTTAATGATTCAGAAAATTACCAGTCTTTCCGGGAAAAAATAATCGAAGAACTGATGTAGCAATGCTGGTTGTTTGCTATAATTCATAAATTATTGCCTGGTGGCTGGATTGCTTATATTTTCCAGTCCATAAGGTATTTTTATAACTCCATATAGCGCAGGAGGCATTTTTATGATACCTAGATATACTACAAAAGAAATGGGTGAGATCTGGGGGGATGAAAATAAGTTTGCAAAATGGCTGGAAGTAGAGAAAGCAGTAGCTTTGGCACAGGCGGAGCTTGGGATGATCCCTGAAAAAGCTGCAAAAGATATTAATACTAAATCAAGATTTGACATAAAAAAGATCGAAGAGATCGAATCAAAAACTCATCATGATGTAATAGCATTTCTAACAGATGTTTCATCGCATCTTGGTGATTCATCAAAATACCTTCACTATGGGCTCACCTCTTCAGATATTGGAGATACGGCCCTATCACTTCAGATACTTGACGCTGTGGAAGTAGTGGAAAAAAAGATGATAAAGTTTTTGGACCTCCTCAAGAAAAAAGCAAAAGAATATGCCCACACAGTTATGGTTGGGAGGACACATGGCATACATGCTGAACCAGTGACACTGGGATTAAAATTCTGTATGTACGCTTTTGAGATGTCCAGGAACCTTGAAAGACTGGCGGCTGCCAAGCAGTCAATAGGTTATGGTAAAATATCCGGTGCCGTAGGTACATATGCAAATACTAGTCCACAGCTTGAGGAGAAAGTATGTGCTATACTCGGGCTAAAACCTGCCCCTGTGTCCACGCAGATAATCCAGAGGGACAGGCATGCTCAGATCATATCGGCACTTGCTATAACCGGTGCTACACTTGAAAAACTAGCCCTTGAGGTCAGGAACCTCCAGAGGACCGATGTCAAGGAACTTGAGGAACCTTTTGCAAAAGGCCAGAAAGGGTCCTCTGCGATGCCGCATAAGAAAAATCCAATACTATGTGAAAGGATAGGCGGACTCGCAAGGGTCTTAAGGTCAAATACCATAACTGCTATGGAAAATATTGCCCTCTGGCATGAAAGGGATATTTCCCACTCTTCGGCTGAAAGGGTCATACTCCCTGATAGTTTTGCCTTACTGGACTATATTCTTGATAAGGCATATTTTGTTATAGACGGACTGGGTGTTATTGAAAATAATATGAAACGAAATCTCATGAAATATGGCGGTATAATATTTTCACAGAGAGTACTGCTTGCCTTAATTGATAAGGGGATGGACCGTGATGATGCATATTTGATAGTCCAGTCAACAGCCCATGATGCCTGGAACAATGAAGGAAGCTTCAAGGAAAATATCTCTAAGGATGAAAAGGTAAGCGGACTATTCAGTACGGAAGAGCTCGAGGAACTTTTTGACTACAATTATCATCTAAGGTACATAGATGAAATAATCGATAGATTAAACAATATATAATAAGTGATTTTTTAGGCTGCAGGAAGGACAATAATATTGCTACATTTTTACCGTGCTATCAGAGAAGATCTTGAATATTGTTTTTATATTGAGACCAGGCGCAAACTTAAATCACAGGAACTCCACACACTTAATTGGCTTCTTTCAGAGACTTTCGAACCTGATAAATTCTCATCCTCATCTATTATTGGAAATGGAAATACGATAGAGCTTGGTCCCCGTATGAATTTTGAGACCGCTTATTCTACAAATGCAGTAGCAATATGCCATTCCTGCGGTCTTGACAGTATAATCCGTCTTGAAAGATCAAGAAGGTATCTGGCTGGTACGGATACTGACAGAGAAGCATTTATAAGTGCAAATCACGACAGGATGACAGAAAGTCTATACAGTAAACCGCTGGAATCATTTAGGACTGGAATAATACCAGAAAAGGTGTGTATGATTCCTATCCTGGAGGAAGGCACCGCAGCACTTGAAAAGATAAATGATAGGATGGGGCTCGGACTGGACAGCTGGGATATAGATTTTTACTTTGACCTTTTTGCAAATAAGATCGGCCGGAACCCCACTAATGTCGAATGTTTCCAGCTAAG
>JALHTA010000461.1 GCA_022865545.1 Actinomycetota bacterium
GATTGAAAAAGAAGCAAGAGAATATAAAAAAGTTTCTGAAAAGAGAAAAAATAATATTGAGTCGATTTTAGAAAAGAGTCCCAAGAATAAGGTTATAACTTTGAGATTGAACAATAATGATCTTGAGCAAATAAAATCTCTTGCTAATACTGAAGGCATCCCCTATCAGACATTAATATCAAGCATACTGCACAAATATATTAATGACAGATTTGTTGACAAAAAAGAAGTATTTAAGATTTCGGAGTTGTTGAAGTAAGGTTCACTGGCTCCCCGGGTAGGACTCGAACCTACAACATTTCGGTTAACAGCCGAACGCTCTACCGTTGAGCTACCGGGGAACGAAGCAGTAACGATATGCTATTATAATATATAAACAGTATATTTCAAACAGAATTTTACCCTATTTTAAGCATAGTATAATTTAGGATATGCTTGGAGGTATTTATTCCAGAATCATGTTATATCAGGAAATAAATCATGGGAAAAAGATCAAAATAATCTACTAATAATCCAGAAAATCCCTTAAAGCACTGCTTCTATTAGGGTGACGGAGTTTACCAAGAGTCTTGGATTCTATTTGCCTGATCCTTTCCCTTGTAACTCCAAATTCCCTTCCGACTTCTTCAAGCGTTCTTGGATGTCCGTCCTGAAGTCCAAAACGGAGTTGTATAACTTTTCTCTCCCTGTCATTTAGAGTATTTAATACTTCATAAAGTTGTTCCTGAAGCATTGTAAATGAAGCTGCATCAGATGGAGCTTCCGCTTCTGCATCTTCAATAAAATCACCAAGATGACTGTCTTCTTCTTCCCCAATAGGGGTCTCAAGGGAGACAGGCTCCTGAGATATCTTCATTATCTCCCGCACTTTCTCGGGTGTAAGCTGAATTTTCTTGGCTATTTCCTCAGGGGTCGGTTCTCTTCCGAATTTTTGCAGTAATTGTCTTTGAACCCTGATGAGTTTATTTATGGTCTCGACCATATGCACAGGTATCCTGATCGTCCTTGCCTGATCCGCAATGGCTCTCGTTATAGCTTGCCTTATCCACCATGTCGCATAGGTGGAAAACTTATAACCCTTCATATAATCAAATTTTTCGACCGCTCTTATAAGTCCTAGATTACCTTCTTGAATAAGGTCAAGAAAAAGCATTCCCCTGCCTACATATTTCTTTGCAATACTTACCACAAGCCTTAGGTTTGCTTCTACAAGGTACCCTTTTGCAATTATATCACCAGCTTCAATCCTTCTAGCTAGCAGGACCTCTTCATGAGCCATAAGGAGTCTTACCTTGCCTATCTCCTTTAAATACATCCTGACCGGGTCATTAGTGGGAGACTTGATAGTCAGATCAAGTTTCTTCTTTATGGCACCCTTCTCAGTTTTTTTAACCTGTGCCTTTATATCTATATTTTCATCTTCTTCATCGATTATCTCTATACCCAGGTTCTCAATGACATCATAAATGTTTTCGATCTGCTCTTTATTCAGATCCACTTCCGAAAGAGTTTCTGCAATCTCTTCTGTTGTAAGCAACCCATCAAATTTACCCTTGGTAATAAGATTTTTTACTTCATCAAGCCTTAACTCAGACCCTCTTTTCATATTATTGGCCCCCTCAAAAAATAAAATTTAATCGATTATTGCAAGAGTTTTAACCAGAAATCATATTTTACCTAATCTGAATAAATAATTAAAGATTTTCCTCTTATATGTTTATTATACCCAATTTTTGCTTTTCCTGTTCAAGCTCTATTAGTCTCTGATAGAGACTGTCATACTTGCGGTCAAGCTTGCTTATCTCCTCATCATTTGACCCTCTTTTAGCATCCTCATATTCCAGCATTTTCTTCCTGACATATTCGATCTCTTCAGAAAGATGGATCTTCTTTAAATTATTAAGAATTTCTAAACTTGCTGCGTCTATCCCATCATCACCGTAATGGAATTCACTAAAAAGAATAAAATTATATAACTTCCTTACTTCTGTATTTTCTAAAGCACCAGACGAAATTTTTATGGGAAAGTTTACCTTTTTGTTTCCTTCTCCCGACTGTTTTATCTCCTCTTTTAAAATACTA
>JALHTA010000462.1 GCA_022865545.1 Actinomycetota bacterium
AATATTTTTTTTCTTGGTGTCATGAGATAAAAAGATTAGTTTTGGATGCAACATATTAAATGTAAAACCATAAATAAACTTAAGGTAATGACAACCAGCAACTCTTCAAACGGCATTAGCAGAAAAGATTATATTTTTTCTATATTTATAATTGGTCTGTTTTTTTTCATTTTCGGATTTGTGACATGGCTTAACGGGATACTCATACCCTTCCTTAGAACAGCCTGTGAATTAAATGATTTTCAAGCCTATTTTGTAACTTTTGCCTTTTATATCTCCTATTTTGTTATGGCATTGCCATCTTCGGCTGTACTTAAAAAAACCGGCTTTAAGAATGGAATGTCGCTTGGGTTGTGGGTTATGGCAGCAGGTTCAATTATCTTTATTCCTGCAGCAATGTCGAGAACCTTCAGTCTGTTCCTAATCGGATTATTTGTTGAAGGGACCGGATTAGCACTTTTGCAGACTGCATCAAATCCATACATTACAATCATCGGTCCACGGGAGAGTGCTGCTAAGCGAATAAGCATTATGGGGATTGCGAATAAATTTGCCGGAGCTATTGCTCCTATCATCCTCGCAAGTATTATACTTAAAGATTCAAAAATCCTGGAAGAAAAACTTGCTCAGGCAGCTGATGCAGCTACCCGTGCAGGATTACTTGATGAATTGGCTGCAAGGGTAATAATGCCCTATATAGTTATGTCAATTATTCTGGTTCTCCTTGGTCTTCTATTGAGGTTTGCTAATCTCCCTGACGTAGATACTGATGCAGAGGATGAAACCAGTGGTGAGTCTAATGCAAAAAAAACAAGTATCTGGCAGTTTCCCCATCTCCTGCTTGGTGTTATGGCTCTCTTTTTCTATGTAGGGGTAGAAGTTATTGCAGGTGACACTATTATTAGGTATGGCCAGTCAATCGGGATTTCAATGGACTCTGCAAAATATTATACATCTCTTACCTTATTTGGTATGATAATCGGATACATTATGGGGATATTATTTATTCCAAAGTATCTGAGCCAGGTTACTGCTTTAAAAATTTGTACTATTCTGGGTGTAGTCTTTTCTCTTGGAGCGATATTTACGCCGGTCAATCTAGTATTCTCAATGCCGTTTATTGATATAATGACCTTTAAGTCAATAGAACTTGTATTACCAATAACAGTATTATTTGTGGCGCTTTTGGGCCTTGCCAATGCCCTGGTCTGGCCTGCTATGTGGCCACTCGCAATTTCTGGTTTGGGACGATTCACAAAAACAGGATCAGCCATGCTTATTATGGCCATTGCAGGTGGTGCTTTATTACCCCTGGTCTATGGTAAACTAGCTGACAGCATTTCAACACAGTCCGCTTATTGGGTCTGTGTCCCATCATACCTTTTAATAATGTACTATGCATTTATAGGCCATAAAGCAGGAAAATAATATGGAATATAACCTGAAAGAGATATTTGAATGCTTCCAGGCAAAAGGGAGGTTCTTAAGAGGTGAACCTTATGGTAACGGGCATATACATGATACATTCCGAATTGAAACAGTTGAGAAAAAAAGTGATGATTATATACTCCAGCGTCTAAATAATAAGATCTTTAAAAACATTCCTGAGCTTCAGCAAAACATTGAAAGAGTTACAATCCATTTGATTAA
>JALHTA010000463.1 GCA_022865545.1 Actinomycetota bacterium
AGTTCCCTTACTTCTTCCCTTAATTCGTGAATCTCTTTTTTCTAGTCCGCAATTACACCATTATAGCATTTCTTGTTTAATTATTTTTATCTCCAGATATTGTACCGACTTCAAAAAAAACATTTTAAAAAATCATGAAATTATGTATAATCAAATTGTATAATTTAACCTGAAATCGTGCTTAAATTCAGGGTTTTTACTAAGAAGTTTTGATTCCTCAACATGCATGACATGGCTTAAAATCTGTGGGGCCAATCTGTAAGCCGGGTTCTGTACTGATAAGCATTATACAAATCAGCGGTAGTCATCCATCTAGGACAAACATCACTGTTTATCTCAAGCGGCCAACCCGGAAGAAGGGCGGGCAGCCCTATTCCTTCCCTATTAGGCCTTGCTCCGGATGCGGTTTACCAAGCCAGCCTGTCACCAGGCTGCTGGTGGGCCCTTACCCCACCATTTCACCCTTACCGGTAAAACCGGCGGTGTATTTTCTGCTGCACTTGCGCTAGGATAAATTTTTAAACTTACCCCGCTGGGAGTTACCCAGCATCCTGCCCTGCAGAGCCCGGACTTTCCTCGTAAACCTTTTAGTTTACGCGACTACCCGACTGACCCCGCTCTATTATACATCAATCTTCGATAACACCAAAATTAACATCGGATTCACCATCATAGGTGAGCTCTTTCCTGTCGAGCGCCTCATTTACCAGTCGATCCGCTTCCATATTCTCTTCCCTCGGTATGAGCCTCAGGTCGACAGTAGAATAATCTGATAACCTTTTACTTAGCTTTAAATATATATCAAGTATCTTTTTATCCTTTATTTTCCAGATCTTTTTTATCTGGTGGTGTACAAGTTTACTATCTGTAAGAAGGATTATCCTGGATGTCTCAAATCTACTGATATAATCGAGCACCTTTTCAAGTGACATATATTCTGCAATATTATTTGTATGTTTTCCAATATATTCTGAGACCTGGCCGACTTTTTTATCATCCTGATCGTAAACTACGGCACCAATTGCAGAAGGACCCGGGTTCCCTCTTGAGCCTCCGTCAAAATATATCTTTAAAAATTCCAATTTATCATCCATCAATATTCAAGCCCCTTTTTTATATCATCCATTTCCGGCCTATAGAGCACAGACATCCTCCCGCATAGAGGACATTTATAGACCTGGTCAGATTCCACAAACCTTTCAGTTTCAATCGAAGGTATCTCCATATTGCAGACATTACAGAAATTATCTTTTATGACAGACACTGCAATACCGCCTTTTTTAGTTTTAAGATCATTGTACTTTTTCAAATAATCTCCGGGAATCCTTAAAACTACATCTTCTTTTCGTTTCTTAAGTCCTTCAATATTATGCTTTAAGCCTTCAAGTTTCTCATCCATCTCACTTCTTATTCTTAAAACAATTGAGTCAAGTTCTGTCATTTCCTCTTTTAAAGCTTCTATCCCGGGTTTTGCCATATCCTGTTCTTCCATGATGGTAAGTATTTCATCCTCAAGCTTACTATTGTTATTTTTAAGCATCTGGATCTCTTCCTGATAATTTAAAAGCTCCTTGGAATCAGTTATGGTACCGCTAAAAAGTTTACTTTCATTCTTCTTTATTTTTTCTTCATGTGTATCTACCGAATCTTCAAGCTTCTTTCTTTTTACATCAAGGTCGTGAAACTGGCTATTCTTCTCCTCGTTCTTTTGTCTGCTTGCTGCTAAATTATTTTCAGCTTCATTAAGACCGAGATTACTTTTTACTTTTTCAATTTCTGTATACCTTGCAGATACTGCATTTTCGATTGCCTGCAATTCGACCAGATCAATTATCTCGAATTTACCCTCACCCAATATCATACCTCCAAACCCAATAACCTTCTTTACTTTTAATAATTTCTAAAGCTATATTATTTCCTGAGAAAAAATCACTCAGGTGATCATACATATCATCTATCGCCCATTTCTCACTGGTTCCGTGACCGAGTACGGCAACTATTTTTCCCGTCCCGGATATCTTAATTGAATTGTGATATCCTATCTCTCCAACAAGCACCAGATCACAATCCAGTGCAGAGATCTCATCAGCCAGGGAATTAGCACTACCTGCGATAATAGCGATCTTTTCGATAAGCTTATTACCAGGATCACTAATACCTTTATGCAACCATCCAATCGCCTCGACTTGAAGCTGTTGCTTAAGTCTCTTTAGATATCTTTTAAATATCTCCGGATCTCTAAGTTTACCATACCTGCCCAAACCCTTACCGCCAAAATTATTTTCAATCTTATAAATATCATGGGCTACCTCCTCATATGGATGGGCCTCTACTGCAGCTTTTACAATTGCTTCCAGATTATCCTCACTTACGATGCATTCCATCCTGATCTCATCAACAATATTTAAATTTCCTTTTTCACCTGTATATGGTTCTGCACCTTCTCCCGGCAGGAATGTGCCTTTGCCGGCAGTATTAAAAGTACAGAATGAATAATTCTTAAACTCTCCCCCTCCCCGGCTGCAAATGGCCTTTCTTACCTTATCCTGGCTGTCCCTGGGGACAAATATAACAAATTTATACCACTGGACATCTTCCTGCTTTATGTATTGCAGGTCGTCAAGCTCAAGTTTTTCAGAAAGTACATCAATGAGTCCGCCTGGCATTATGTCATAATTGGTATGGGCTGCATATACAGCAATACCTTTCTCAATAAGTCTTAGTATTTTTTCACTGGTACCTCTGCTGGAATCAGTGATATTTTCAATTGGTTCAAATATTAATGGATGATGTGAGATAATAAGGTTGGAACCAGTATTTACCGCCTCCTCGATCACATCATCATCTATATCGAGTGTGATGAGGATCTTTTTAATTTCTGCTTCGGACCTACCTATCTGAAGGCCGACTTTATCCCATGTATATGCAAGATTTTTGTGAAAAATTTTATCCAAATGTGGGGCAAGGTCTTTAAGAATCATACTCCGGGTCCTCAAAATTGTATTATTAGAATAAATATTATAATATTTAAACTTAAATAAAAAGATAATATTGATTCTGTAAAAACCCGCTTCAAAAAGAAATCTTCCAATAATTAACTATTCTTTTTATCTTTAAGATCAAGAGACGCAGAATTTATGCAATATCTTTTACCTGTAGGTTCCGGTCCATCGTCAAAAACATGTCCGAGGTGTCCTTTGCATTTTTTGCAATGAACCTCCGTTCTTACTTTCCCAGAATTTAGATCCTCTTCAGTTTCAAGACGTCCTTCACTGACCGGTTTGTAAAAACTGGGCCATCCCGTACCAGAATCATATTTATTTTCAGATTCAAATAAAGGCTGTCCGCAGCCGGCACAGACATAAGTTCCTTTTTTTTTGCTATCAAAATACTTGTTTTGAAATGGCCTTTCAGTACCTTTTTCCCTGAGTATATGATAAGCCTCCCAGGGGAGCTTTTTCTTCCATTCGTTTTGGGATTTTTCATCCTTTTCCATTTTGAACCTCTGCTATTTTAAGTAGTTGATCATTTAATTGACCGGCTATATTAATCATTCGGATAATTTTTTTCTATCCACTCGATTATTCCAGTCCCCCCAAGATCATATACTTCGGTAAAACCATTGTTTACCAGTATTGCTGCAGCCGTCCCGCTTCTATTACAGCTGGAACCATTACAGTACACAACTATAGGTCTGTCCATGGGAAGTTCAGATAACCTGTCGCCTATTTCAGAAAGAGGCATTAATAGGGCTCCTTCGATGTGTCCATCCTCGTATTCAGAAACAGTTCTTACATCTACAAATAAATAGTTATCATTTCCGATATATGCCTGGTAAGCTTCATCCACGGACAATATATTTATTACAGGTTCATCAATTCCACTGGTTTCAATAATAGATGCTTCCTGATCTATGGCTGTATTCTCTGACTCTACAGAATTGCGCAGGCCTTTTAGATTATTATAAATCGCAAAAGCTATTAAAATAATTCCGATAGCAATAAAAATATAGGTCAATATTTCTATTATCAGCATCTTTCTTTTTTTCGATATCTTGTCCCTGAGATACTTTTCAAGGGACCAGGTCTCCCTGATTTCCACTATTAGGACCAGGTTAAAGATGAATAATACTAATAGGACTATGAAATGATAAGTGCTAAATGTAAGATTAAAAAAATTTCCAAAACACCCGCATAGAAGTTCCGGTTTATTATTCAGTACATAGAATGTGACCCATGAGAAAAGGATTATTAATACATTTATGTGTATAGCTGTAACCCTTATGTAGATTCCCAGTAAGAGCATCAGTCCCAGCAGCAACTCAAGAACCGGTATGATTATTGAAGCAAGGAAAGACAAGGGGCCGTTAAATAATCCCAGTGATATCACAATATCCCTAAATGATGATATATCAATGATCTTTAAAAGACCTGAGACAAAAAATACGAGACCTACTAAAATACGGATTGCAGGCACTGAATATTTTAAAAAATTATTATAAGATTTTTTTTCCATTGATCTACTATATTACTCCAGTAGCCTTTATTAATCCATGGAATTTATAAACTCCTGATATAATAAAATATATATTATTACAAAGAAATAATTAACCTACACTACTTTCCCGAAGCTTTTGCTGCTTCAACCATTTTCCTTGCTATCCTGAGCTCTGTTTTCATCTTTATTTCATCAGTATAGATCCTCAGCTCACCTACAAGTTCATTATATCTTGTAATAAATATTGTATCTCCCTTGTTTTCTTTCAGGAACTTAGATAGTTTGATCCTGAGCTCATTAGTGTCCACTCGTTTTATTTCATCATCCATTATGTCTCCCTTTCTTTAAAACATTAAATGCTTATAAACTTATAATTATTTTTCTATTAGAATTGTTTAATATAATATTAATACATTCCTAATAAATGTCAAATATAAAAATACTATCTATAATCTTTTTTTATATTTAGATTTATTTAGATTATTAAAAACTTTTTTAGATTTGTGTGGATGGTTTAGTAACTAAATAATTGATACGTTTGTGCCGATACCTTATTTTAGCTTGTGATCCTTTAGCCTGACACTAGAGCTTTAATGATATTTTATATGGATGGACATTTGAAAAGAACACAGGTCTGTGCCCTGTTCTCGGATTTCTTATTTTAAAAAATTCTATATCTTTCTATTATTAAAAAAGGAGTTTTAACTATTTTCTAAAA
>JALHTA010000061.1 GCA_022865545.1 Actinomycetota bacterium
CAGCTACTATATCAGGTACAGCATCATAGAACTTGTTTGAAGCTTCCCTTGCCTGGAAAAATATATCAGGATTCTGGGCGGTACCTCTGGTGACAGGATGTTCAGGATTAAGTGAACGCAGCCTGAAATTTTGAAGGGCTTCCTCATCAAGCATGCTCTTAAGGTCTTCATATTCTATGGTCTCTATTTTTTGGATCTCATGAGAACTCCTGAATCCGTCAAAGAAATGGACAAATGGCACTCTTGACTTGATCGAGGTCAGATGGGCAACACCGGCAAGGTCCATTATCTCCTGGATAGAGCCTGAAGCCAGCAGTCCGAAGCCTGTCGGTCTAACGGCCATAATATCTGAATGATCACCGAATATTGATAAAGCATGTGTTGCTACCGAACGTGCGCTTACATGAAATACGCCCGGAAGCAGCTCTCCTGCTATCTTATACATATTTGGAATCATCAGTAGCAGTCCCTGGGAGGCGGTAAAGGTGGAAGTCAGTGCACCTGTGGCCAGGGAGCCATGTACAGCCCCTGCAGCTCCTGCTTCTGACTGAAGTTCGGTTACCTTAACGACTTGTCCGAACATATTTTTCTTGTCATAAGCCGCCCATTCATCAATATATTCCCCCATTGGTGAAGATGGCGTAATCGGATAGATAGCTGCCGACTCAGTAAAAGCATAGGCAATATGAGCAGCTGCCATATTTCCATCCATTGATTTCATTTTCCTCATTTTTGATACCCCTTCATTTTAAGTTTGGAACTTAAATATTTTAAAGTTTGTCTTCCCATTACAAACCTTATAAATCCATGTATTGCCTCAGGGCAAAACCTTAAGGATTATATCACAATAAGAAGTATTTTTTAATAATCTAGGAAATGAATTGCATGCATTTTGTTGCTATATTTCACGCCTGTCAGATAGTGCCCTCCCGATGGTTATCTCGTCTGCATACTCAAGGTCCCCGCCAACAGGAAGACCGCTTGCAAGCATAGTCGTCTTGATCCCGCGCGGGGTCAACTGTTTCTTTATATACATAGCAGTACTTTCGCCCTCAACGGTAGGATTTAGGGCTATAATAACTTCATTTACATCATTTTTCCTTACCCTCTCCATTAGCCTGGGTATCCTTAGTTCATCCGGCCCGATATTTTCAATTGGTGACAGGAGACCGCCAAGCACATGATATAATCCCTGATACTGTCCAGTTTTTTCAAGAAGTATTATATCGCCTACTTCCTCGACAATACAGATCTTGGCTGTGTCCCTTGACTGGTCCTTGCATATATGGCATATCTCATCCTCTGAGAGATTGCGGCATAGTGCACAGAACTTTACTTTATCTTTCATATCTATAAGGCTTTTTGCAAAGTTTTCTATTTTCCCGGGAGGTAATTTCAATAGATAATATACTATCCTTCTTGCAGATTTGGGCCCGATGGCCGGGAGTTTCCTGAATTCATTTATTAAATTTTCTACGCTTTTTATGTATAGGGGCATTTCTTACCTTTTCTAAGAGAGTCCCGGTATATTCATTCCTCCGGTAAGACCGGCCATCTTATTCTTTGCTTCATCCTTTGACTGCTTCAAAGCATCATTTACGGCGACCATCACCATATCCTCTACCATATCCAGGTCATCTGCGCTTATCATCTCATTGTTTAGCTTTATTTCCAGGATCTCCTGATCACCATTGACTTTTACCTTTACTGCTCCGCCGCCTGCGGATGCCTCAAACTCCATATTTTTTAGTTCTTCCTGAACCTCGGCCATCTTTTTCTGCATCATCTTGGCCTGCTTCATCATCTGCTGCATATTAAAACCCAATTTTTACTCCTTTATCTCGAATTTCTTTTCAAAATATTCTAACATATCTTCTTTATCATCCTTAGCTGACCCGGCATCCTTATCTTTTTGATTTATGCCATCTTTTTCATCCTTTACGGTTTGACTCCCGCCCGTCTTCTCTTCAGGCCTGGTATCTTCGCTACTTTTCTTTGCTGGTTTTTTATCTGCAGCTTCACTTTTATCTTCACTTACTGTATTTTTTTCTACCCCGGCTTTTTTTTTGGTCTTTTCAGTTTCGTCTGTTCCGGGAGATTTATTATTTTTTCCATCTTCTCCGGTTGAGCCGTTTTGACTGGAATGGTTTTTCATCTGATTCTTCGTATCTATATTACCGGTTTCAAACTTTACCTGAAATTTTTTCCCAGTTACTTCCCCTATCACTTCCGATATGATACCCGAATTAGCCGTCTTGCTTAGATGATCCTTATGCCACTTCTTATTCTCTTCAAGACAGAAAAATATTGTATTTCCTTCGATTCTGTCCGGTTCTGCTTCGACAAACATGGCATGAACCGAGATCTTTTTCCTCTTGAGAAGCTCAAGTATCCTATCAAGATTTTCTGTGATTGATTTTAATCCAACACTTTTAGCATTGCCTTTTTTTATCCCTGTTTTAGCTGGTTTTTGTACTTGAGGTTCCGGTTCCGGGTCTATGACTGTTTTATTTTCAATTCCGGATCCATTTTTAGGTTTAAGCTGAGCTTCGTCTGTATCATTTAAAAAATACAGATCCTGAGGCTCATCTTCTGGCTCCCCCACACTGGCCGATTCCTGCTCAGATGGTCGTCCCGTAGCTCCGCTTTTTACCTCCCTTTCAAGAGAATGTATCTTTGCTTCCCAGGCTTTCATCTTCTTATTTATCTGCTTATCATCAAGGACAATAAAGTTTACTGCCTGTACGACAGCGGTCCTGAAAAAAGTCTTGGAGCTTTCACCCCATTTGATCTGCTTTAGGAGCTCCGTAAAGTGGTCCAGATAGAATTCGATCTCTTCATTGTTAAGGTTTTCTGCCTGTTTCGAATATTTATCCAAATATTCCTTGCTGATATCTGTGACTTCATCAGGTTTATTATAATTTTTAACAATATATATATTATATAAGTGATCAAGCAGCTCAGAGACAAAGACTTTCAGGTTCTGATTGCTTTTTATTATACTTTTTGTCATCTCAAGACTCTTTGAAATATTCCTTTCGGCCAGAATGTCTACAAATTGGAATAATATTTCGAGGTCAACTATGCCAAGTAGCGCCACAACATCTTTTGCCTCTATTTTTCCTTCACTATAGGCAGCAAGCTGCTCAAGTATCCCATCGGCATCCCTTAAGCTTCCATCAGCATATCTGGCAATAAGTCCCAGTGCCTGATCGGATATGGATAATTTCTCGCTTTTGGCTATTTTTTTTAGTCTTTCGCTTATGAGGTCAAGAGATATTGGATAAAAGTCAAATCTCTGGCATCTTGACATTATTGTAGGAAGTACCTTATTGGGTTCAGTGGTTGCCATGATAAAGATCACATGTTCCGGAGGTTCCTCCAATACCTTCAAGAGAGCATTGAATGCTTCAGTAGTCAGCATATGGACTTCGTCTATTATATAGACTTTTTTACGGAGACTATTGGGAAGATATTTTACTTTTTCCCTGAGTTCCCTTATCTCGTTTATTCCCCGGTTTGATGCCGCATCGATCTCTATAACATCGACATTTGAGCCATTTGAGATGCTCAGGCAATTATTACATTTATTGCATGGTGTAGGAGTGGTGCCATCTATACAGTTAATGGCCTTGGCCAGTATCCTGGCTGTTGAAGTCTTTCCCGTGCCCCGGGGGCCGCAGAACATATACGAATGCGAAAGCCTATTACCCGCCAGGACATTTTTTAATGTCTGTATATTATATTTTTGGCCCATTACCTCTTCAAGGCTTTGCGGTCTCCATTTACGGTAAAATGAAATATATCCCATAATCAGGCTTTCAAGAATTTATAATTACAATAATAATTTATCAAACTCTGTTTCATGTAATATAAAAGAACATCCTATTATAAACACAGAGCTATCCAAAAAATAACATACTTCATGCCGTGCCCCAGGATCGACATAAGGCAACAAGTGCAGCCTTTACAGTTAGCTCCAGCCAGATTTCCTTGTGGCACCCGGAGAATGTTACTTACCGCTGCTTCCTCTCGGACCTGACGGGGTTTGTAACCCTCCGCCGCACAAGACCCGACTTTCAACGCCACTTATAAAAGCGCTAAACCTTACTACCTTAGGCCTCAAACCTGTTGATCGGTCTCACTGGAGCGGATTGTGAGTTACAGGGCA
>JALHTA010000464.1 GCA_022865545.1 Actinomycetota bacterium
CTTCTTCAATTAGGGGTCTTATTATTTTGTATGGGCAGCCCCAAGTATTGAAATTTCGAACCAGATATTAAAGGAAATTCTTAATATAAAAGAGATTATTTCGTAATAAATATTTCACATGATCTGTGTAAAATATCTTTTTATTGTCTCCAATATACAAATTTTCAATTTATATTAAAGGAGCTGAACAAAATATCTGAACTAAAATAAATTGTTCCTTTTAAATATTATAGTTTATAATAATTATAATATAGCACATCCCTAAATGTTATAATCATTTTAATTAGAAGGACAGATGAAAAAAGAATAAGTATTAAGTATAGCTGGTTTATTACCAGTTATTTTTTTATAAGAAACTTTCAGTGAGGAGGACAAATTGAAAAGGAAAATATTTATTTTGGCAGTTATCATTGTATTTATTCTTACAATGATTCCAGCAGGTATTATAAATGCCGATCCTGCAATCCCTGGTACTAGTTTAAACCTTTACTTGGGAAATGGTGTTGCCAGTGATAGCTATGTTAAGTTTGGGCAGTATGAAGGACAGGATATATTATGGAGAGTACTAAGACAAGATAATGGAACTGATGGGGTGTTGTTGATATCGGATAAGATTCTTACTGTAAGACAGTTTGATACAGGTACTACTAATATCTGGCGTGATTCATCTATACGAACCTGGTTAAATGATACATTTTATAATGATCTCGGGGCCGATAAAGATTATATTGAAACTACTACTATTTCGGCATCCAGCATTATTAGTCAGGACAAGATATTCTTGCCAAGCATTTCTATCATGCAACAAAGCCCGTTTAACTCCGACAATGGTCCTGATACAAAAAGAATTGCATATTATGGTGCAAATCCAAGGATATACTGGAGCATAGATAGAGGTATAGCTGTACCACCCAGTTACTATGTATTTATTATATATGCAAATGGTTCCACAAGTGGTGGTCAGCTGGTTACATATACAGACGGTGTACGTCCCATGCTATATCTTACTACTGGTTTATGGTTCTCAGGTTCAGGTACTTTATCTGATCCATATATAATAACCAGTCCACCCGTAACGCAATCCATAACAGAATCAGAAAAACCAGTCTGGGTACGTCCCATGCCTATGACTTGCTGGCAGGTATTCATAAATGAAGACAATATGTTCGAGTTTATATTCTGGTATCCTTATAAAGACAATAACTGGATGCAGATATTTGATATGGAAGGCAATATGGTATATGAAGTAGATGTGCCTCTTAAAGACCCCCATATTATAGTGGATCTACCTGATGGGATGTATAATGTAAAGACCTTCCGCTTTGATCCAGAGGATCCCATACAGGAGTTTATCATAGGGAAACCTTAAGAGTTACCAAAACCCATATTTAAATTATAATAAGACCTTATTTATCCGGGGTCTTATTATTTTGGTTAGAGGGTATAGGTAGCCCCAAGTATTGAAATTTCGAACCAGATGCTTAAAGAGTTAAACAATCTAGTTTCTCTAGATTTATTAAAGTAAATATTTATTTCTAAATTTACATAAAAATATTATAATTATTTTTTAAATAATTCTGCTATTATATGTTTTATACAATTTTAGCCTAAAACATTATAAATAAACTGAATAAAGGAGGCAAAGGAAATGACACAAACTATAAAAAAAGCAAGTATAATAACTATGGTTGCAATATTTATAGCAACCATGTGCCTGTCAGTTCTGATACTCCCATCAAAAACATATGCGGACACTGTACCTTATGAAATTGGAGACACAGGACCTGCAGGGGGCATTATTTTCTGGGTTGATGGTTTATATTGTCTTGAAGTTACACCAATCAACCTAAGCGACAATTCACCCTGGAGTAATATAACAGATGCATTAGCTGGTGCATCAGGCGTAGTTATAGGCACAGGCCAAGCAAATACAACCACTATTATTAATCAATCAGGCCACACAACAAGTGCTGCCAAGATATGTGATGACTTTAGTTTAAATGGCTATGATGACTGGTTTCTACCATCTAGTGATGAACTGGTAAACATATGGTCTAGACTTCATCTTCAAGGTCTTGGAAACTTCAATAATGAATATTACTGGAGTTCCACCGAAACGAGTTCTTCAACTGCCACAGTAGTTAAATTCAGTGGCTGGGGTGGATCAAGTTCCAAATCAGAAGCTTACCAGGTTCGCGCTATTCGAGCTTTTGAAGGAATGAAAGAAGTAATTGATTCAGAACCAGAAGAACCTATAGTTTGGGTACGTACTATGCCTATGACTTGCTGGCAGGTATTCATAAATGAAGACAATATGTTCGAGTTTATATTCTGGTATCCCTATAAAGACAATAACTGGGTACAGATATTTGATATAGAAGGCAATATGGTATATGAAGTAGATATTCCCCTGAAAGATCCCCATATCATAGTGGATCTCCCTGACGGGATGTATAATGTAAAGACCTTCCGTTTCGATCCGGAGGATCCCATTCAGGAGTTTTTGATCGGTAAACCTTAAAAGCAGAACATTACTTCTAAATTATAATAAGACCTCTTTAGTGGGGGTCTTATTATTTTGTCTGGGGAGCCCCAAGTATTGAAATTTCGAACCAAATACTAAAAGAATTAACCAAACTTAATAAATTTTTAATAGGCAATTTAATATTACACATACTTTGCTGAAGTAATCTCCTGTAGACAGAAATTCTATACCCATA
>JALHTA010000465.1 GCA_022865545.1 Actinomycetota bacterium
AAAAGAATATTGTCCCCGGTAAGATAGCAAAACATACTGTCCGGCCAATGCAGCATCATGGCCTCTATAAAGATAAGTTCCCTTTTACCAAGAGATAGTTTTTGACCGGTCTCCACCTGGACAAAATTCCAATCTTTGTGAAAGTGACCCTTTAAAGATGAAATGCAGTTTTGAGTGCAATAAATAGGTTTATCAGGGATCAGTTCCATAAGTTCCGGAAGGGCGCCGCTGTGGTCTATCTCTGCATGGTTTGCAATTACATAATCTATATCATCAAGATCTATTTCATTTTTTAGATTTTCTATAAATTCTTTTGCATAAGGTTTCCAGACTGTATCAATAAGGACTGTTTTCTCATCCCTTATCAAATATGAATTATAAGTGGTTCCTTTAAATGTTGATAATTCATGGCCATGGAATTTTCTTAAGTTCCAGTCAGTTTTACCGACCCAGGTAACATTTTTGCTTATTTTTTGAAGCATGATCATACCCTCCTGTTTATAAAAATACTTCTGTAGTTTTTTTTATAATAGCATATACAATAATAAAGTCATGTGATTGAATAGAAAATATGAATAAGAAACTCAGGTCAACAGAAAGAAATAATATCATTACTACTACCTGTAGCTATGACTGCGGAGGGCGCTGTCTCCTAGAGGTACATGTCAGGGACAATAAGGTCATAAAAATAAGATCAAAAAATGCAGAGGGCTTAAACATAAGTGCATGTCCCAGGGGTCTTACACAGAAAAATGTGCTATACAGCCCGGACCGTCTGAAGACTCCTTTAAAAAGAATTGGAGAAAAAGGCAGTAATGACTTCAGGGCCATCTCATGGGATGAAGCTCTGGACACTGTTGCAGATAAATTAAAACAGGTAATAAAGGAATATGGGACCGGATCCATTTATTTTATACCTGGTTCAGGATCACTTGCCACCTTGAATAATCTAGGAAAGGTCTCTGCAAGATTCTTCGGAATGCTTGGAAAATGCACCACTGTCTGGGGAAATGAGTCCTTTGAAGCAGCATCTCAATCTTCACTTGCTACTTTTGGAACAGAAAATACCGGAAATTCCAGGGATAATATCATGTATTCAAAATTGATAATACTCTGGGGATGGAACCCGAATGTTTCAAGATTTGGTTCTGATACAGCACACTACCTCAGGAAGGCAAAAAAGTCAGGTGTCAGGGTATTGAGTGTAGATCCACGCAATAGCCAGACAGGCCAGTCCCTTGCAGATGAATGGATCCCCATAAGACCCGGAACAGATGCAGCCATGCTTATAGCAATGGCTTATGTGATGATAAAGGAAGAACTCTATGATAAAGATTTCATTCAAAAATATACATATGGTTTCAGCCATTATCATGATTATATAATGGGCGCCGTTGATGGAATAGAGAAAAGTCCGCAGTGGGCAGAGTCTATATGCGGAGTCCCTTCTGGTACCATAAAAAATATAGCCAGGGAATATGCAAAGCATAAACCATCTGCTCTTATGACTGGCTGGGCCCCTGGCCGCAGTGCTTATGGAGAGCAATTCCACCGGGCAGCCTCAATCCTTGCAGCAATGACTGGTAATATTGGGAACATTGGAGGTTTTGTATCTGGAGGAACTAATGTTATCAGTCTTGGACGGCTTGATAAAAAAATCCCGGTCCCTGAGGTCGAACATAACCAGATACACAATACAGATCTTTATGAGTCACTCCTAGAGGGTACGGTAAAAGGTAGCCCGGCAGAATGCAAACTCCTGTATTTTATTGGGGCAAACTTCTTAAATCAGCATCTTAATCTTAATAAAGGAAAACAAGCCCTTACAAAACAGGACTTTATAGTAGTCCACGATCTTTTTCTCACCCCTACTGCAAGATTTGCTGACATTGTTTTACCGGTTACCCATTATCTTGAACAGGATGATGTAGGTTTCCCATGGGGAGGAGGAGGATACGGCATTTTTATGAATAAAGCAGTAGAACCAATTCCAGGGCCAAAATCTGATCTTAGGATATTCACCGAGCTAGCCAAAAGAATTGGAACTATTAAGTTTAATGATAAGACTGATATGGAGTGGATCGATACAATCCTTAAGAACAAGCCAGATTTTCCTGATCTTAAGACTTTAAAAGATAAAGATATTTATAGATTTAAAACAGAAGGTCCATTAGTAGCTTTCTCACAACAGATAAAAGATCCTGTTAATAATCCTTTCCCCACCCCTTCAGGAAAGATAGAAATATTCAGCAAAAGATTCGATGATATGAAAAATCCTTTAATACCACCCATTCCAAAATATATTGCCCCCTGGGAAGGACCGGATGACCAGGTAGCAGAAGACTATCCGATTCAATTAATAAGTCCCCACTCCAGGGCAAGGATAAACTCACAGCTTGATAATATTGAGGAAGTAAAAAAACTCAAAGATGATGATCTTTGGATGAATCCAAAAGATGCACACAAAAGGAGTATTAAAGACAGGGACATGGTCTATGTGTTTAACAAAAGAGGGAGAATTTACACAAGAGTCAAGGTTACAGAGGCTATAATGCCGGGAGTTGCCAGTCTTGACCAGGGACAATGGTATGAACCCAATAGTCAGGGAATAGATCTAGGAGGTTGTGTAAATGTGCTTACCCTGGATAAAAAGTCACCTACCGGTGCACTCAGTTCAAATACATGTCTTGTGCAGATCGAGAAAGCATAATGATAGTTTCTTAAAAAGGACTTTGAGAAGCTTGCATACTGTTTCAAATTTTGACTTATTTTAGTCTATTACCAACCCAAAAGCATTTTCAATGGAAGGTCAGAAATATTTAGAACAATAGTCTTTATATCATCTATCCCGGAATACCTGAGTTTTAGATTGCTGTTACTATTAATCCCTAAGCCTAATTCCGCTGCTCTTTTGATCTGTGGATGTTCCCATACACTTATATTCTGGATCCTATCCTCAGTCCCTAATGATTTGAGAAGTGAAAGCCCTATTATGTCATTAGCAACAATATCTGAGGTTGCATAAACTATATTGGGTTCTACAACTTTACCCTTGCTTGGTCCTTCCTCAGTAAAAGCCTTTGTACAATCTGTAACTATAAAAGATGGCTTTCTGGCTAAATGTATTTCTGCAAGCATATTCCCAAAGACAGGTTCCTTTTTGTTGAATAGGTGCAAGCCCAGGGTCCTGTCTTTTGGAGATATAATCCCCACCCAATTTTTAATAGCCATTGAAAAAGTAGCGATGGAATGAGTTTTAAGAACAGGGATACTTATAATGTGGTTGACCTCTTTTATTATCTTTGGAATTTTAAAACCATTTTTCCAGTTGGTAGCATTTGTCGGCTTGACACTTATCCACTTGTCTTCCTCAAAGGGAAATACTTCAGCTCCAGCCTGTTTGATTACATCATAAAGCCCGTTTTGCTTCATACAGCTCAAAGTATCGGACCAAAAAGAAGACTTATCACCCACAATGATCCTGGACGGCTTTTTTTCTTTGACTATCCTGATCACTTCATAGACTACTTCAGGATTAGTGGATGCCGGGGGTGGATCTCCAGTGTTTAGATTTGGTTTTATAAGGACAGAATCACCTTTTTTAATGAAGTCCATTCCACCGGCAAGCTCCACTGCTTTTCTAACCAGGGAATAAGTACTATCCCTATTTCCCGCCATACCCACCAGAACCTGCTCAGAACCGGGACTGGTAAAGATATCTTTCACATTAAAAATATCCGGCAAACCATTTCGAAAAAATATAAACCCTGCCAGAACACCTAATGAGGTATTAATAAAATTATTTCGGGACATTTTTTTCATGTTATTTATATTTTACATAAACATGGGGTATATTTTCAAATTTAAAACATAGCGGAGTTAGTCTAGAAGCCGAGTTGAACTAAACCGCTAACGCGGTAGTTTTTTATCAAATCTATTTGCAGTTCAAAAGCCTACCCATATATTTACTTATACAAAAACAATCCTTTAATATAACCACGAAACAATTTCGGGTCACACTCCTTTGTTAACTAAACCCTAAAACCTTTACAATATTTATCTCAGGATGCATGCATCCGAGATATGTTAATCAATTTAGGAGGAGGAAGTGTAATGACCCTACTACGTAAAAAAATGATCGGTGATATGCAACTGCATCATTTTTCCCAGAGCACACAGAAAAGTTATGAGGTGTCAGTATTTAAGCTGGCCAAATACTACCGCATATCTCCAGATAAGATAAGCGAGGACCAGCTCAAAGACTATATCCTGTATCTGATAAATGAACGCAGTCTTAAGTGGAGCAGCATTAATACCATAACCTTAAGGACTACGTTTTTTCTATAGGAAGACTATGGGACGGGAGGACCTGGCACTTTCCATACCTTTAAGAAAAAACCCCAGTCCCCTGCCGGAGATATTCAGCGCCGATGAACTGGTAAAGCTTTTTTCCTGCACTAGAAACGTCAAGCAGAGAGTGATGCTTATGACTGCTTACGCGGGAGGGCTCCGTATAAGTGAGCTTACTAAACTAAAGGTAAGTGATATTGACGGCAAAAGGATGATGATACGAATTGAAAACGGCAAAGGGGCAAAAGACCGATATACCATTCTTTCTGTAAGGCTTCTTGAAGAACTGCGCTCTTACTGGAAAATATACCGCCC
>JALHTA010000466.1 GCA_022865545.1 Actinomycetota bacterium
CAATAAATGGTTTTGATTATGATCTTGATGAGCTTATTGAAGAAGGATTCGCATTCATGACTTCAGGCTGCCCGGGTGAAGATGACCGGTATGCGGCCTGCAATAGGCCCCTGGCAAATGAAAGACCCTCTGAGGATTTTAGGAACTATCCATTCATCCCTGACAGCGGGGACAGGGAGACAATAAAAAAACAGCTTGAAAGCCTGCTTTCTTAAAAAAATATGACTATGACCAGAAATATACATTCTAATAATAAAGAGAGTAAAGATAAAAAAATCCTTACCTTTGCTGTACCTGGAGGAAAAGTCTATATAAATGATTATTATACCAATTCTCCCGGCAGCTTCCTGAATATAAGTATAACGGGCCAGGATTGCCAGCTCATGTGCCGGCATTGCCGCAGGGAACTTCTAAAAGGCATGTCTGAAGCTGGGGATAGTAAAAAACTTGTGGAGCTTGTAAAAAAATACATCAAGAGAGCCAGAAACAACCGGGAAAACACTGGTAATGGGCCTCTTAAAGGTATGCTTATAAGCGGGGGTTTTGACGCAGAAGGAAAGCTTCCGGTAAATAATATCCTTTCCGGTATAAGTGAACTTAAATCAAAATATCCATTCCTTACTATTTATATACATACAGGATTTTTAGATGAAGATGAAGCGGCCGCACTTAAAAGATCAGGTGTCGATGCTGTACTTGTAAACCTTATAGGAAGCCAGAAAGCTATAAGGGAAGTCTACAATCTCAGGGACCGCACATATAATGACTATCTTGATACCATAAAATTACTAAAAGTCCATGGACTGAAGGTATCGCCCCATATAATAATCGGACTTGAGGACGGAAAGCTCTCAGATGAGTTCCGGACAGTAAAAGATGCCCTGGCTCTAGGAGTAGATTCGCTTGTTTTTATTGTACTTAAAAAGGCTTCAAGGACCGCAGACTTTATTTCTTCAAAAGTCCCTCATGATGAGATCATAGGATTGGTAAAATATGCCAGGGAACTTTCTCCCGATGTTCTCCTCTCATTCGGATGTGCAAAGCCGCCTGACAGCAGCAGGCACCTTCTGGAGATCGAATTAATAAAAGCCGGTATTGACTCTATGGCATTTCCTGCGGAGGAGACTGTAAGATTTGCTGTAGAAAATAAGATAGCACATACATTTGTAGAAAAATGCTGTGCTATCTTATAAGATTTGATCGTATATAACTTAGCGGATTACTTCTTCTTGCTTTTCATCTTGCTTTCCCTTTCAGCAGCTTCAAGCATCTTTCTAGCTATCCTGAGTTCGGTTTTTCTCCTGGTCTCTTCTGTATAAACTCTTAATTCTGCTACCAGTCTATTATACCTGGTGATAAATATTGTATCACCCAAATTTTCAGTCAAGTATTTTGTTAGATTGACCCTCAATTCATTGGTATCTATTTTCTTTATATCATCATCGTACGCCATATCATTACTCCTCATAAATTACAATAATATAATTAATATTTTATTTCTTTATAAATAATATTTCAATAAGTATTTTATAGTATTATCTCATATTTAATTAAAAATATCTATGATTAAATGAATTAATTATAATATTTTTATTTTATTATAAAATAGCACCATAAAAAATATAATAAATCCTGTAAACAATGCAAAATTGCTGATAAAAACCTGTATCTTTGCCTCACAGAAAGGTCAGCTGCTGCTTTTTAATGAGGCCGTAAAGGTATCCGAATACTTTTGCAGTATCTATATATATAAGAAGAAATGGTATAAAAAATAATGCACCTATCCTGGCAGCTGGAGCGGGCCTGCACTTTTCATTACCCTGCCACTTATAAACCATCCTGCGGTAAGGTCTGTAGCTATAAGCTGGAAAGAGAAGTATAAATGACAATAGGATATATGGACTGAAAAATACCGCGATCAATATAAGCGCAAGAAAACCAAGACCTGTCAAAAATCTTATAAGATGCCTTACAGGATACATCCTTCCAAGCGCATCTCCCTTGGCATACCTGAAAAACTGCCTGAATATCTGGTTAAGGTTTTCCCTCATCTTCCAGTGGACGATCGCTCCAGGATTGAACTGGAGCCTGCATCCGGCTTTTTTGAGATTGAAGTTAAGTCTCATATCTTCGCCATAATCGAGATTTTCAGGGTATCCCCCTGCTTTTTCCCAGTCCTCTTTTTTAAAACAGACATTCCTGGAAGACGGCATAAAGCTTTCTTCGGAGGTCTCGTCCAGCCCCGGCATTATACATAAGGCCTGGCATTTTTGTAAAAAACTTGTGCAATCAGCATAATTCATGCCGCCCATAACCGGGTTTTTCTTGCTGCTGCTTTTCTTCTCCAGCATGCTGCTTATCTCTTCCAGCCAATCAGGATCAATACGGCATCCGGCATCACTTACACATATATATTTTCCTTTTGATTTTGATATTGCAGTATTTCTGCCCCTTGATATCCCTGCGCCTGGCTCCTTAAGTAGTCTTACCGTCAATACATCCTGTACCTCTTCCTTGTTAATAGCTGGACTGTTGGAACGGCCGGGTGGATTATTCTCTATATCTTCACTCACCTCAAGACTTATTTTGACTTTACAGTCCTCCGAAGCGGCCCAGCCCTCAAAGAAATCTTTTACCATCTCAAAGGTCCTGTCAGTAGAACCTCCATCTACGATGATCATTTCTCCCGGAAGACATGTCTGGCACTTAAGGCTCTGGAGAAATTCAATTATTGAACCTTCTTCATTATATACTGTAGTAATAAAGCTTACCTGATCGAGGACTGGAATATCTCCCGCACCATATTCTATCATGGCTTTTGTTTTGTCTTTTTTTCTGTTTGCTCCAGCACCTTTGGTCCTACTATCCATAAAAGATTTTCCTCTAAGTTTTTTTGATCTGATTATAATTATATAGTTTTTTACAAAAATATTTTTTAAGCGCCCTGCTGTAATAGCTGACTCTCCCCTGTTTCCTTATATTTGCTGATAGAACCTGAGCCATCCCGAAGATAATAATACGGTTTATGATCCCGGCAAAATACAGGAAGCTAAGAAAAACTGCATGGACCGGTGAATAGTTTTTCAAAAAATAAAAGCGGCGGCTCTTCCATATCTCCGATTCTCTTTCCGCCATATCCCTGGAAGCTATTCCGCTATCCGCATGTATTATTGAGTATCCGGGATAATAATAATTTTTATATCCCATTCTATATAGCCTGAGGCAAAGGTCCGTATCCTCGCTATACATAAAATAATCAGTATCAAACCCTTGCGCG
>JALHTA010000467.1 GCA_022865545.1 Actinomycetota bacterium
GGGGATATTTTTTATTCAAGAGCAGTAATATATTTACTAAGGTTTGAGGATCACGATGTATTTGACCGGATACTTGCCTCACTCAAGGAACTGCATGAAAGCAGATTGATACTTCACAGGGGAATAGGTGATCAACTGCAAGCGGGAGGCGATCCTGCAAGCTTTGACCATTATATAGATATGGAATCCCTTACAGGAGCCAATAGGCTTCTCGATATCTCGCTTGATATCAGTTTTGAGATATTCGGTGAAAAAATCTCAAAGGCAGAAAAAAACAAGTTTTTCAGTCTTTCAAAGCAGATCATGATCCTAAAAACATATGATGAGCTTATAAAATATATACTATCCCTCAAAACGGACCTTTCAACTGAAAAAATATCTTCATATCTTACTTCCAAAAAAAATTTTACTGACAGGAAGTTAAGTGATATCATATCGGAATTAGATTCTGGCAAGTTTAAATCCAGCATAAAAGCACTGCTTGATAGTCTGGATAATTAATTTTCCTTAATAATTAATTTAGGAGTGTGCCCAAGAAAATGAAAACAGACCTTATACTTGTTCATGCTCCCAGCGTATACGATTTTATAGAAAAGAGTATAATGTTTGGGCCCATGAGCGACCTGGTACCGTCAACACCGATATTTGAGATGTATCCGATCGGGTTCCTGACGATGGCAAATTATCTGGTCCGCAGGGGACTGGCGGTCAGGATTGTAAATCTGGCTTACCGGATGCTTGATGACAAGAATTTCGATGTTGAGAGATTTATAAAAAAACTCCGGGCCCGGGCATTCGGAATCGACCTTCACTGGCTCCCTCACTGCCAGGGCTCTACTGAAATAGCAAAAATAATAAAGAAATACCATCACGGGACACCTATTATATTTGGAGGTTTTTCTTCATCTTATTTCTACCGTGAACTGATCGGTTTTGATCAGGTGGATTATATATTAAGAGGTGACTCCACCGAGAAACCTCTCTACCAGCTTATGGAAATAATAAGATCAGGTGAGTTATCGGGGCTGGGAGATGTCCCCAATCTTGTATGGAAAGATAATGAAAAAGTTATAGCAAATCCATTAACAAATATATCAACAGATCTTTCAGAGATAGATTTTGATTATAGGCTGATGTTTAAGCAAGTGCTAAATTACAGGGATATTAAGAGTATCGTACCTTTTAGTGATTGGTTCAGGTATCCCATAACAACGATCCCCGTTGTCAGGGGATGCAGCAATGAATGTTCTGGCTGCGGAGGCTCAAAATCTGCTTTTAAAAACTTTGCCTGCCGCACAAAGCCGGCTTTCCGGGAACCCGGCAAACTGGTAGAAGAGATAAAGATCATACAGAAACATATAAAATCCCCTGTATTTTTACTTGGGGACCTTAATGATAATGGGCCGGAATACATAAACGAATTCTTTAAGCATGCCAGCAGTCTTAATAGGGATGTCCAGATGTTCTTTGAGTTCTTTTGTCCTCCTGATAATAGTTTTTTTGATATGGCCCAGGAAACATTCTCTAATGTATGTTATGAGATGTCACCTGATTCTCATGATGAAGGTATAAGACATAAGATGGGTAAGAAATTTTCAAACAAAGAACTTGTAGATTCCATTAAGTATGCACTTAGTAAAGGTGGTATGAGGTTTGACCTTTACTTTATGACAGGTCTTCCGGGACAGACAAAAGAGTCAATAATGGAGATAGTAGATTTTTGTAAAGATATATACGAGGATATCGGATGGGATAAGAGGTTTATGCCCTTTATCTCACCCATGGCCCCTTTTCTTGATCCGGGAAGCAGGGCATTTGAAGATCCGGAAAAATTTGGATACAAGCTTACCAGAAAAAGCCTCAAGGACCATATAGAAGCGATAACCATGCCCTCATGGAAGCATATCTTGAATTATGAAAGCAAATATATATCAAAAGATGAACTGGTCAACGCTACTTACGGGGCAGCTATAGGCCTCAATAGCCTGAAGGCAAAAGCAGGGGGGATAAGCGGAGAGGTTGCTAAGATGAATGAGGAAAGGATCGTGAAGGCCAGTGAGGTAATGGCAGAGATAGATAGTATAATGAATACTGGCGATAAAGATATCAGGGAGAAAAAACTTCAGCAGCTAAAAGAAAAGATCTATACTTATAGCATGTCTACAGTATGTGAAAAAAAAGAACTGGAATTCCCCCTTTTTAACAGGCGGTTTAACTGGTTTGAGATCATTAAGACCACATTTGGCAGGATCAATTAAACTACATAATATAGTCATATGATATTGGAAAAAAGAAAATTATTCTCATTTTTAGAAAAAGACCTTGAAATACTTGAAGATTATTTCAAGGTCTTTACCTCAGGCCTGGATGGAGTGCTAAAAAAGACTGTCCAGAGCACCCTGCTGGCTGGAGGCAAAAGGATAAGGCCGGGATTATTCTTCATTTGCGCCAAAGGTAAAGATTTTAATATAGAATATCTCATCCCTGCAGCGGCCTCCATAGAAATAATACATACTGCTTCCCTGATACATGATGATATTATTGACAGTTCTCTCCTCAGGAGGGGGAAGAAGACTATTCACAATACATATGATAGGGATACTGCAAAGTTTGTGGGCAATTATCTTTTCACCCAGACCTTTTCTCTATTAAATAAATACAATAATCCGGAAATACTGGAAGAGATGTCTATTGCTGCCCAGAATCTTGTAAGAGGAGAATTCGACCAGATCAAGACAAAGAAAGAGCTTGAACAGGGCGAGAGGATCTACCTCAAAAAAATAAATGAAAAGACTTCATCCCTTTTCAAGGTCAGCTGTGCGCTTGGCGGGATACTGTCAGGTTCTGCCAGGGCTGAAGTTGAAAAGATGCGGAGGTTTGGCCAGTATCTCGGTATATCGTTTCAGATAAATGATGATCTCCTCGATATGGATGGAAGAAAGATATCTCAAAATATCGGTAAACCCACCGGAAATGATATCCGGCAGGGAAACATCACCCTTCCTATCATATACGCTTTAAGGAACCGCAGATTTAAAAAGGAGATAAGGAATCTTTTTACTAAAGAAGAGATAAATAATAAAGATATTAATAAGCTCCTGACAATGATTCCGGAAACAGATGCTATAGAACACGCAAGGTCAAGATTGAAGTTTTATCTGGGGAAGGCAAAGGAGATCGCTACGTCCCTGGTATCAGAACAGAAAAAAGAGGGTTTACTTAAAGTCTGCCACTTTTTTGAACAAGAGGCAGGTGGAAATAAATGAAATTTTCCAGTGTGCTTCTGGAAGTCATCAGCATAACTGCCCCGATCTTCATCATCATAGCTATTGGGTTTCTAATAAGGAAGAAAAACATAATAAGCGAAGATGGAGTAAGCCTTCTTAATAGGCTTGCCTACAATATCGGGCTGCCTTCGCTTATTTTCTTAAGCATTACCAATTATA
>JALHTA010000062.1 GCA_022865545.1 Actinomycetota bacterium
CGGAAGGACGGCAGGGGAATAGTAAAAGAAATAAAAGGCAAATATTTTTCAGGACTATAAATATAGTAATTGTAGTGTGTTTCGGAGCATTCCTTGTTTATTATCTCTTAAAGCAGGTCAATATTGCAGATATCAGGCAGGCTTTTCTTGGGATGTATAAGCCGACTTTAATAGCAGCACTTGCCATAATGCTTCTCAGCAATCTATTCAGGGCATATAGGAAAAAAATTCTTGTGGGCTCTGACCGGATAGGGATGGGGGATATGTTTCTGGTGGCGATGATTAGGAATGCCTTCAATATGGTCCTTCCGGCAAGAACCGGAGAGCTTTCTTATGTCTATGTGCTGACAAGGCGTTTTATGTTTCCCCTGGAGATCGGTGTTTCCACCCTGATGGTAGTTTTGATGTTTGACCTTGTAATAGTCTTTTCCCTTATACTTATTTCGATCATCATAGTGGGGATAAATGCTTATGCAATATCTTCCGTATCAGTAATAGCTGTAGCTGTGGTGCTTCTTGCGATATCGCTGCTTATTCTTTTTTATCTTTCAAATATTATAGATCTTGCACTTATAATGTACAGGAAGCTTTTAATGAGATTTAAGGTGGCAGAGGAAAAACTGATATTTAAGATCTATAAAAAACTTCTGGATATCAATGTAAACCTGAGGCTCATTAAAGCCAAGAAGATCTACTGGAAGGTCTATCTTTCCTCGATCGCTACCAGAGTATTGAAATTTACCAGTTATTATCTGATTATCCACGCAATACTGTCTCCTATGGGCTACACATTCAGTGATCTGAATTATTGGGTAATACTGCTTGCAACAATAGCGGCGGAGATCTCGGCGGTACTCCCTACGCATGCTCTTGCAGGCTTCGGCACCTATGAGGGAGCCTTTGCGCTTGCATTTATCATGCTGGGCTTTACTCAGGAGATATCGATAATCGTCGGGTTCAGCTATCATCTGGTGGTCCTGCTATTTACTGTGATCCTCGGCATCATAGCGATGATAATCATAAGCATGCCCTTCTACCGGATCAAAAAAGAAAGGCTTAAAAATGCGCAGGATGATCCATTATAGAGCTGATGTCAGATTTTGATTATCGCGGATTTTGCTAAATATTATATGAGAACCGGTATTAAATATTTAATTTAAATAATGGAGACTGGCTCCAAAAGAGTTTATCAAGATATGAATAAAACAAAGTTGTTTTTTAATAAAATAGGCAGGGGGCTGTTGACCAGGGAGATCTTTGAAGACAGGGTCCTCTCCAAAAGATTTTATAAATATTTTCTTTCAGGCATACTGATAAGGCTTGCTTTTCTGCCTTTCTTTTTTCAGCGCGACCTTCTTTCAACATACCAGAGGGCATCCGAGACTGTTTTTGCCGGAAATTTTGCATCTGATTTTCACCAGATACTGACCAATATCATTCATTCATCATATCTTTTCATTATAAAAAGCATATTTCCTGCTATTGGCGAGTATTCATCTATTCTTTTAGATACCGATACATGGACATCATGGATAGGTTTTATCAGCAGTTATAATGTATTCACAGCGCTGGCCCTCTTCAAGGGCCTGTATCTTATTTTTGACCTATTGTGCA
>JALHTA010000468.1 GCA_022865545.1 Actinomycetota bacterium
AATAATATCGGATATTGCAATTAAAGCCCTTAAAAATAGTGATATGGATCTTCTTTCGGATATAGGAAGACAATATCTTGATACATTCGGGCAGAGTCTCCAAAGGGCAGTATCAAAAAGGGAAGAACTTATGAACAAATGGCCCGGCGGCGATGGCCGGGATATATATAGTGAAAGCGATTTTAATACACTTATAAGGAGGTGCTGGGTGTCCTTTAAAGATTACTGGAAGTCTGTTTAAAAATAGATAGATTTATGCTATCATATAGCGAATTTAGAAACAGATGATACAAATATTTCTATGAAAACCAGTAGAAAACATTATAGTTTATCTAAAAGACTTTTTAGCTGGATCCTCTGGCTAAAAGATAACTCCTGCTGGCAAAGCTAATTAGACAGCTTTTGCGGATACCTCTTTTTAACTCAAAATGACAGTATTTAAATATTAGTAGTTATAATTGTTTTTTTTGATAAACCTTTTAAGTTTTTTTAATTTTATAAATAAAGAGAGTATTTTCTTAAAGCAAGCATGCAAAAGAAATTACTCTCTATTTTTTAGAAAGCGAAGGTATGCTTTATCCAGATAAGAATAAATATCTAGAACTGGCCGGACAGTATAATCTGATCCCTGTATATAAGGAATATATGGCGGATACCGAAACCCCTACATCCATTTTCCTAAAAGGTTGCGGTCAGGATAATAAAGGATTCCTGCTTGAGAGTATAGAAGGGTCAAAGAACCTTGCCAGGTATTCCTTTATAGGTATCGGGTCAAGCAGCAGTGCAGTGCTTGAAGACGGAGTCTTTAGTTATGGACAGGATAAGGGTAATTCAAAAAAGAAAAGAACCATAACACCGCTTGCCGAGATCGAAAAGATAATGGACGGATATAAATTATATCAGGATCCCGAACTGGATCATTTTATAGGGGGTGCAGTAGGATATCTCAGTTATGACCTTGTAAAGTATTTTGAGAATATCCCTCTTCCCAAAAATGAGACAATGCTGCCTGAGATGTTTCTATACTTTACCGATCTTGTCGTAGTATTTGATCATCTTATGAACCGCCTGAAAATAATTTCTACTATAAAATCGGGTGACGGAATGTCCCCGGACGAAGCTTATGAGCTTTCGGTAAAAAGGATACTGGAGCTTGAAAAAAAGATAGCCACAAATACTGTGTCCTCACTTGTTAATGGATTGGGCGGAGGAAGGGAAGAATCTGCAGATGGACCGGATTTTAGATCCAATTTTTCTCCGGAGGATTTTAAGAAAGCCGTAGAGGAGGCAAAGACCTCTATAGTGGATGGAGATGCTTTCCAGATAGTCCTTTCACAGAGATTTGCCATGGATGATTGCAGGAATCCCATAAATATATACAGGGGCCTGAGATCCATAAATCCATCACCATATATGTATTTCTTTAATTTTGGAAGCTTTAATATGATCGGAGCCTCACCGGAACCTCTTGTAAAAATAAATGGGAACAAGATCCTTACATGTCCGATAGCCGGTACGAGAAAAAGGGGAAAAAATGCTGCCGAAGAGGCCGTGATAGTTGAGGATCTGCTAAATGATGAAAAAGAGATAGCCGAACATAATATGCTTGTAGATCTTGCAAGGAATGACCTTGGGAGAGTGTGCAAATATGGGAGCGTCAAATTAAAGGAATATATGAATGTTGAGAAATATTCGCATGTGATGCACCTGGTATCAAGGGTTGAAGGGGAGCTTAGTGAAAACTCAACGATCTATGATGCATTAAGGAGCGTTTTCCCGGCAGGCACATTATCGGGAGCGCCAAAGATAAAGGCGATGCAGATAATAAGCGAACTCGAGCCTGACAGGAGGGGACCGTATGGGGGTGCAGTCGGATATTTCGGATATGACGGAAATCTTGATAGCTGCATAACCATAAGGACAGCTATTGTAAAAGACGGAAAAGTCTATGTCCAGGCAGGAGCGGGGATCGTCTATGATTCTGTACCGGAAAATGAATACCAGGAGACGCTGAACAAGGCAGCAGCCCTTTTTAAGGCAGTAAAGCTAATAAAATAAGAATATTTAAGATTCTAAAACAGCGGACCAGGCAAGGATAAATTTTAATAATATCTTATAAGTCAGGGGAAATTAGTGAGACAGTATATTGAAAAAATAATATCAGGAAAGGACCTTACACGCAGTGAAGCCTATGGGGCCATGTTAAGTATAATGGAAGGGAAGGCAAGCGATGCACTGATCTCTGCATTGCTTGTGGCACTTAAGATAAAGGGAGAATCCATAGAAGAGATATCCGGTTTTTCTGAGGCAATGCTCGAAAAGGCCGAAAAAGTGGCAGTCAGCGGAAGTAATCTTGTTGATACATGCGGGACCGGAGGGGACAACCTAAATACCTTCAATATCTCAACGACGGCTGCATTTATTGCTGCTGGTGCAGGGGTAAGGATCGCCAAGCATGGAAACAGGAGTGTTTCCAGTAAAAGCGGAAGTGCCGATGTACTGGAAGAACTGGGGATAAATATAAATCTGGATGTTGGAGAAGTCTCCAGGTGTATTGAAGAGACCGGGATAGGTTTTATTTTTGCACCTATGGCACACAGGGCAATGAAATATGTTGCCGGAGTCAGAAAGGAACTCGGGATAAGGACAGTCTTTAATATACTCGGACCGATAACCAATCCTGCGATGGCAAGCGGGAGGGTGCTGGGCGTATATGATGCCGAACTGATAGATATAATGATAGGTGTCCTTAAAAACCTTGGAGTAGAGAGGGCCTTTGTAATAAATAGTGAAAACGGGATGGATGAATTTTCTACGACAAGCAAGATCAGGGCAGCCTGTCTTATGAATGGAGAGATTGAGAAAATAATGATCGATCCAGTTGATTTTGGATTTAAGATGTCAAATATTAGGGACCTTGAGGGAGGAGATGCGTCTTTGAACGCAAAGATCCTTGAAGAAATTCTTTCAGGCAGGATAAAGGGCCCGATGAGGGATTCTGCAGTGTTTAATGCTGCTGCAGCAATTGTAGCGGGTAAAGTTGCTGACAGATTGGAAGACGGTATTGAACTGGCAATAGGATCCATTGACAGCGGAAGGGCCCTGGTAAAACTAAATGATCTAATAGATGCTTCAAACAGGAAGTAATTAATTTTTCATATACTTTATTTAAATGACAATTATTAAAAACGGGACAAACTTGTGAAATTTCTAAAGGAAATACTTATCGCAAAAAAGAAAGGACTCAGCAGCATCAAAGCCGGACTTGCAGGTAATGGTGAGAGTGGCGGGAGTGCCGGATACGGTAATAATACAGATAGTATCATCCGGGAGGGGCGCTTTATACGGAATATTTCCCCGGGCAGGATCAATATAATCGCAGAGATAAAAAAAGCTTCACCCTCAAAGGGTATTATAAACAGCGGCCTTGATGTCGCGGAGACTGCCAGGACCTACAATAAGTTTGACAGCTTTATATCCGGTTTATCTGTCCTCACAGAGCCTTTATATTTTAAAGGAGATGGTGGAGATGTCGCATTGGCCAAAGAGGGCAATAATCTCCCGGTCCTGAGGAAGGACTTCATTTTCAGCGAGCTCCAGCTCTATGAAAGCGCCAGGCTCGGAGCAGACTGCATACTCCTTATAAGCTCTTTACTCAGTTTCCGTAAACTAAAGAAACTTTACAAATGTGCTGGTGAGCTCGGTCTGGACGTACTTGTTGAGACCCATTATTATAGGGAGCTTGTAAATGCAATCGATATGGGTGCAGGGCTTATTGGTATAAATAATAGGGACCTTAAGAAAATGAAGGTCGATAATGAACACATAGTGGGACTACTTAATAAATTACCCGCCGGCGCTCTCAAAGGAATAAAGCTCGTATGTGAGAGCGGTGTTAAGGATCTTGATTATAGTGAAAAGCTTTATAGTATGGGTGTAGAGACATTTCTTATAGGTACCTATTTCATGCAGAGTCCTGATCTTGAAAATACACTTGACCGGACCCGGAAGGGGCTAGCTGCAAGGGGGCTTATATAGACAGGCAAAAGTCAAATATATATCTGGGACCTATACAAATAAGACATGAAATCATTCAGGTAGATATGGGACCAATGCAAGGCGGGACTTTACTGCTAAACATGGTCGAAGGAAGTATTATTTTACGGAGTATATTATGGTTTGGATAAAAATATGCGGAATAACAAATACCGGTGATGCGGAGGCAGCGGTCCGCTGCGGTGCTGATGCGCTTGGTTTTGTTTTTTCTACAGACAGTCCAAGAAGGATAAGTCTTGAGGCTGCAAGCAGCATCATAGATCATCTGTGGGATATTTCAGCGCATAGCGGCAAGGGGAATACAGAGGGCAAGAGCAATAGAATAGGAGCCGTCGAAAAAGTAGGAGTATTCGTAAATGAAGACCTGGGAAAGATCACTAGCTTCACTAAGGAGTTAAAGCTTGACCGGGTACAGCTTTCCGGTGATGAAAGCACGGATTATATAAAAAGACTCAAGGAAATGATACCGGATATTAAAGTGATAAAGGCTAT
>JALHTA010000469.1 GCA_022865545.1 Actinomycetota bacterium
TTGCGATAGCATTTGCAGTATTTTTATTATCACCAGTCAGCATAACGACTTCTAACCCCAATTTATGCAGACTTTCAACAACTTCAGTGGCATTATCTTTTAGGGTGTCCGCGACTGCAATTATTCCTATGGCTTTACCGTCTATAGAAATAAAAATTGGAGTCTTGCCTTCATCAGCAATAGTCAGGGCAGTTTTTTCCAGATTACCCAGTATAATACTATTTTCCTTCATTAAGACTAAATTTCCTTTTAAGACTTTTCTACCATCTACCTCTGCATATATGCCTTTCCCGGTAATTGATCTAAAATTTTTGGGCTCGATCAGCTTAAGGTTTAATTCATTTGCTTTTTTTATAATGGCTTTACCCAGGGGATGTTCTGATTGTAGCTCTGAACTGGCGGAAAGCTTTAGAAGTTCCTCTGAAGAATATGAAGAATCATCCTCTACTAATAGAACATCTGTTACTATTGGCTCGCCTTTAGTCAATGTGCCAGTTTTATCAAGTACTATAGTATTTAGTTTATAAGCGAGTTCCAGGCTTGTTGCATCTTTTATTAATATACCATTTTCTGCACCCTTCCCTGTTCCAACCATAATTGCTGTAGGGGTTGCAAGTCCCAGAGCACAGGGGCAGGCAATGATAAGAACTGCCACAAAACTAACCATGGCAAAAGTAATAGAAGGATCAGGCCCCCATATGAGCCAGACTATGAAAGTAATAACAGCTATTCCTATTACAACAGGCACAAAGACACTTGCTACAGTGTCTGCAAGCCTCTGGATAGGAGCCTTGGACCCTTGAGCTTCTTCCACAAGTTTAATGATCTGGCTTAAAACAGTATCTTTACCTACTTTGGTTGCCTTAAATTTAAAAGCTCCTGAAGTATTTAATGTAGCACCTATTACTTCATCACCTTTGTCTTTTTCAACGGGTATTGATTCTCCAGTTACCATGGACTCGTCTATAGCAGATCCTCCATCAATTATAATTCCATCAACCTGTATCTTCTCTCCAGGCTTTACTAATATTATGTCATTTACTTTTACTTCATTTATGTCAATTTCATTTTCTTTGCCATTTATAATCACCCTGGCAGTCTTGGCTTCAAGCTGCATGAGTTTTTTAATAGCAGAAGAAGCCCTGCCTTTAGCTCTGGCTTCTAAAAATCTACCTAATAGTATTAAAGTTATAATAATAGCCGCAGTTTCAAAATATACATGGAGCTCTATGCCTGCCCGTGTGAATAGCTTTGGAAAGAATGTAACTATTGTACTATAAATAAAAGCAGACAAAGTACCGATAGCTATAAGGGTATTCATATCTGCTGTCCTGTATTTAAAGACTACTACCAGACCCTTATAGAACTGTGACCCCACCCATACTTGAACCGGAAGGGTTAAGATAAATAAGATAATAAATCTGATCTGGTCCGAAATTGCATTTATTCCCGGAATTATATTTAAGGAAATAAAAAATATTATTATAGATAGTATGGCTCCCACAATAAGCTTTTGTATAAGTTTTTTTTGTTTTTTCTTCTCAATAAGTTCTTTTTTTTGCACCAGAGTCAATGCTCTTGCTATAGTCATACTGGTCCTTTCCAGGCCATATAAATTTATTAGCGTAATGGATAAACTATTATGTAATTAGTTCATAACCCATGGATTTTACAGCATCAGCCAGCTTATCCATACTTATTATTTCATCATCATATTCTATGGTTACTTTCTCTGATGCAAAATTGACATTTGCTTCGATTACTCCTTTAGTTTTATTGAGTACTGATTCAACATTTCTTACGCAAGATGCGCAACTCATCCCTATGACCGGATAGGTCTCTTTAATTTTTGCCATTTCTCTTTCCTCCTTAAAATCTATATTAATCCTGATTTAATTAAAAGTTCATATAATAAATGATCTCTTAAATATATTTTCAAACAATTAATATTAAATTATAAATACTATCATATTAATAGTATATAATAATCTCAGGAAAGTTCTAATCTTTCAATATGTAATCATTGAAGTAAAAATTCTTTTTAAAGACCTATTTTTTTCAGATACCTGAAACTATCAACCAAACACTCTGTATGGAAGACTATATAGTCCTCCAGGAGTTTATATATCTTCTTTAAATCATGTGGCCCTATTTCAATATCACGGAAATTTTCTATCTTGAGCCGCATAAGGTCCGATAATAACCTAAAACTTGAAGGATTCAATATGGCTCTGGACCCGGTGATCTCCGAACACTTACTGCAAAGCACTCCCCCATATCTTATTGAAAA
>JALHTA010000470.1 GCA_022865545.1 Actinomycetota bacterium
GATCATCTTATCTGCTCTTTCAGCACTTCTGCTTTTCTTAAGTTTTATGGACCTTGGGTTTTTTATATGGTTTGCGCTTATACCATTTCTATTTGTGATAAAAGGTTCAAGTCTAAAGATGACCGTATTGTACAGTTTTATTTGTGGAATGGGATTTTTTGCAGGAATGACCTTCTGGCTTCTAGAGTTGTATGTTAAGTTTATATGGCCCCTTGTAATTGTTACTCTCAGTATTTATTTTATAGTATTTGGTATTGCTGCATACTTTATAATCAATAAGATCAAGAATTCATATCTTCGCATATTTATGATACCTGCTTTGTGGATACTGATAGAATTTGCGAGATCTCAAACTTTTTTAGCATTCACAATAGGTATTTTGGGTTATTCACAGCATAATTTCTTACCCTTAATGCACATAACGCGTTTTACAGGGATCTACGGAGTATCCTTTATCATACTTCTCTTCAATGTTGCACTGTTTGAGACAATTATATATTTCAACAGAAACAGGAGGTTTAAATTAAAATTCTTAGTAATAAGTTTTTCAATACTGATCCTTTTTATTATATATGGCCTAAATAGCGTAAACCATACAATTGACAGGGTAGTCAGGGAAAAGGGATATGAACAGGTAAATATTGCTTCCGTTCAACCAAATATACTATTTGGGAATAAATATTCCGGCAGGGGTCTGGAAGTCATCCCGGACCGCTATAGCCCTGACTTCTATTTTAAACCAGGGACGGAACTCGTGATATTTCCAGAGAGTGCCTTATGGGGCAATATTGATGAGAACCCTGTATTTTCAGAATGGGCCCTTAATACAATGGAGGAAGAAGATCTTAATATTTTAATCGGCCAGTATACTCATGACGGCAATAAAGAAGTCTGGCACAATTCAATATTATTATATGACCGGCAGCTGAATATTTTAGGGAAGTATGATGAAGTTCATCCGGTCCCGTTCAGCCAGTATATGCCTCATCCTGACATACTTGGATTCTTGAGATTTCTCGATTTCTCAATAGTTAATCTTAAGCCAGGGAAGGACACTTCACCTATAATGCTGCCAAATAAAGGGTATCTGGGGTTTAATGTCTGTTATGAATCCACACTTCCGTATATCGCGAGGCAATTCAGGAATAATGGGGCCGAAGCTATAATAGTCGTTTCTGATGATTCCAGCCTGGGTGACAGCATAGCCCCATGGCATCACCTTATATTTTCGAAAGTAAGAGCGATTGAAAATGGATGCTATGTGGTACACAGTTCTATTACCGGATTTTCTGCAATAATATCACCTGACGGAAGTATTATGGAAAAAGCTGACCTGATGCAAAAGGATGTGATCTATAGCGAGATATACTTAATGGAGGATAAGACTTTTTATGCAAAATATGGTGATCTTCTATTATATATCTACCTGATACTTACTGCTATTTCAGCAGCTGCTTATTTTGCCTGGAAGGGGATCAGATGCAGAAAGTCAAGATGATCTCCTGGAATGTTAATGGGATAAGAGCAGTATTTAATAAGGGATTAGCTGATTTTATATATAAAGAAGAAGCAGATATATACTGTTTTCAGGAAACAAAAGCAAAACCTGAACAAATACCCATGGAATTTAAAAAAATAGGCGGATATTACCCGTATTTTTCTTCCCCCATAAGGAAAGGTTATAGCGGAGTAGCGGTCTATATTAAGACAAAACCACAGAAAGTCAGCTATAGCCTTGGAATATCAAGATTTGATGAAGAGGGTAGGGTAATAGTATTAGACCTGGAAGGCTTTGTGCTTTTAAATGTATATTTTCCAAATGGCGGGGCCTCACAGGCCAGGCTGGATTATAAGATGGATTTCTATGATCATTTCCTAAAGATTATTAATGAGCTAAGGGATGAGGGTAAAAAAGTAATATTCTGCGGTGATCTCAATACGGCTCATAAGGAAATAGACCTTGCCAGGCCAAAGGCAAATAAGAATAATACAGGTTTTCTACCACAAGAAAGAGCCTGGATAGATAAAGTAGTAAAATCGGGATATCTTGATACATTCCGTTTATTTAATAAGGAAGGCGGGCATTATTCATGGTGGGATTATAAGACAAGAGCCAGGGAAAGAAATGTCGGATGGAGGCTTGACTACTTTTTTACAGCTGAAGAACTAAAGAATAATTTACAAGATTCATATATTCTTAATAGTGTAATGGGCTCCGATCATTGTCCCGTGGTGCTTGAGCTGGAGATTTAGAATTTTTGTTATCAACTATCCAGCATGACTGATCTGGGCGAATGGCGGAGGCGGTTCACCTAGCGTAGGGTGTATTAATCCAGAGAAAA
>JALHTA010000471.1 GCA_022865545.1 Actinomycetota bacterium
CGGGATAATTAAAACTGCCGCCGCCAAATAATGAGGATAAAGGTGAAATATAGATACTGGCAGCAATCCACCACAGAAGTACCAAAATAATACATATAGAAATGTACGTTTTCCTGTACGCAAAACCTCTAAGATTTAGAATTGAGTCATTTCCTACACCTTTTTCGGTAAATACCATCAACAGACACAATGGTAGAAACCCTATTATCATGACCACCAATCCCTCAATATTTGCACTAACCAGACCGGCTCCGGACTCTGCCCCTGGAGGTCCCAATACTTTGCCAAATATAATATTTCCAACACTAAACAGCATAAGCATCGATATGATCCTTTTAAGACTTGTCGTCCTTAATGCTCCAATATTTGCCCCAAAAAGGCTTAGTAATAAAATAGCAGCCAGGATAGCTATGGTATTTATGCTTGCCTGCTTTAAGAAGATATCAAAAAATACCTCAAATTTTATAAACATTATGATGCCCAGAGGTATATATAGAAACCACAAGACAGGCAGCGTCTCACCATTTATCCTTCTTGCAAGCCTCAAGTATGGCCCCTGAAAGGGATATAGAAAAAGGAATAAAAACAAACCACAGGCAAAGACAATAGTACCGATAAGGATAAATGGATCTCCAGCAGTTTCCAGTCCCTGTACCTCTAAAAAACTCTTTATTTCCCCGGATCCATATAATACCGAAAAACCAAAGAAGAATAGTATGGGAGCAGCAATGGTCCTGATCCCAAATTTTCCTATTGCCTCTCCAGATTCATTATTGCCGGGATTGGCCGAAGAGATGATCGCGAAGATATTGAATACAGTTATTACAAGACTTACAAATATAATAATGAAATTTGAAGCTATTACCAGAAATGATGCCGAGATCAAAGTAAACGTTAGTATGATAATGATCCTGGTAAAACCACCCTTATAAAACCTGTAAAAAGATATATAAAAGAGTATATTCAGTGCGCAGAAAATGATAATCCCCAGAAGAATCAGTTCTTTAAGTGCCACTACCACCAGGAAATCTTCAAATAGACCTGTCTTTATATAGTTATTAATAAATAGATACAGGGTCCCTGTATAAGAGAGTGCACTTAGGGTAATAGCAAATATCTTTACAGACTTTCTCTCGGAAAAACTGGTAAACAGCATAATGATCACTGCAAGGGCCAGCAAAGCTATCCCCTGGAATGGTCCTATTTTTAAAAAATTTGCCAATAAGATCTCCATCTCTATATATTATCTTCTCCCCACCAGTCACTCTTTTTAAATACGAATAGCCTATGGTCCCTTATGATCTTATCTCTACCTATGATCCCTGTATTTAAATAAATATAGAAAAAGACTGCAAAGATCAAAAGATATAAAGTAATGGATCCCATTATTAAAAATATCTTATCCCAGATATCCGTAGGTCCCCTATAAATGAAAAAACTTAAGTAATTGATTGTCGCTGCAACTGTTATTAACTGATATGTCACAAAAACCGAGACTAGATCTTTTGATACAAATAGACCCGCTACTCCAAGTAGAAATAATATTGTGCTTATATAAAATATTATCTGGATACTCATCTTCTAATTTCCTTTTGTCTGTCTTTTCTAAAATCCAGTATTACAGTAAACCATATGGTAGCGGCTAATAGTGCAGCTATGAGTATAAGAACCACCGGGAGATATTCTGAAAAAAGTAGCTCTGATATCCGGTCAAGACTGACTATGGAAATATCGGACCCACCATCTGCTTCCACGAAATAGGGGCGGGTACTGATATATATTTGGTATCCCAGATATCCGGAAAAAAGTATTGGAAGGATTATGCCGGGGACAGCCGATGCCTTTATCTTCTTTTCAAATGCATCTTTTCTCCCGGACCACCCATCTGCTACGCTATAGTCTCCCCCCGGATCTTTCCTACTCATCCGCAGCTGCGCTATTATCATATACAGTATTATAAAAACAAAAATTGCCGCAAATCCTGTGACAAATAATAGTATTCCTGAATAAAACACAAAGGAGATAATAGTTGTAAAAATAAACATTATAAATATAAGGACCATTTTTCTTCTAAGCCCCGGCAAGAACAGGGCGATCAACCCAGAAAGAACCAGTCCAGTAAAACTTATATACTGTAAGATCTCTATTATTATTTGGCTTTCAATAGACATATATGTCTCCGGCTATCCTTTTATTTCCAAAAATCCCTCAATGTACCCGAGGGCTTTATGAGGTCCACTTTCTCCATTACAAGGTTCTTCCTATTAAAATCTGCAAGCTGATACCTGTATGACATATCAATAGCTCCAAGTTCACAGGCTTCGACACATTTACCGCAAAAGATACATCTGCCAAAATCCAGGAAGAATTGATCCAGGTTTTCCTTCCCATCATCTTTGACCTTTTTCTTTATCACTATGCAGTTTTCCGGACAGGCTTTTTGGCAATTACCGCACCCATTGCAGATAACATCCAGGGAATCAAGGTCCAGCTTAAGGTGCAGCACCCCCCTGCTCTTCTCAGGGATTATTATCTTCTCCCTTGGATATACAACAGTCCTTGGTTTTCTAAAGATATTTCCAAGTCCTATAAAAAAATTTTTTAGTATTTGAAACATTTTCTACTCTCTTTTTAAAACTCTATAACAGGCCGTAAATATTGCGGGCGATAAAAAAACCTAAAGTTGCCGCGAAATTTATAAGGGCCAGTGGTATTAAAAACTTAAAATTAATCCTGAAAAGAAGCCGGTAGTCTTCTATATTCCCGAGGGCTTTACCGGCAAATAATGAGAATATAAAGACTGTATAGAACTTTATCCCGAGCATTATTTCGCCTTTTATAAAGAAAAGGTTCTTATAGCCCCCAAGGTAAAGAAGTACCGTCATATAGATTAAAAAGATGACTATGGTGTATTCGGAAAATTTCATTATCATTCTTGATATCCCATTGCCCTCATGCTCCCCGAAACCCGAAACACCATTTTTATTAAGCCTGAGGATCTTTAGCATAAACACTATTGATACAAGGCATATAATAAATCCCAGTGGTTGATAAACAATATTCCAATACACGTGCTGAAGGCTTACTATTTCCTTGAAGCCAAAGGACCTGTTTACAAGCATTATTGATACTATAGATAGAAAGACAGGTATGGTAAGACTTAAAACCATTATCATCTTCCTGGATGCTTCACCCATTGTCAATCTGTAATGGGTAGTCAGCTGGCTGGTAAGATTTAGTACTATGATAATGATGATAAATAATATTGCTGCCATCATGCTGAAGTCCATATCCACCAATACAAGATTGGAACTAAAGGGGGCCACTGTCCAGATAAGCAGTGAAAATATAAAAAGCAAAAAGATCCATATATTCATATTAGCCTTCTTGCCCAAATAGGACAGGAATCTAATCGCCGGAAATCCGATCCCCCCTACCCTCGTCATCCTGTAACCCCTCCTGAGCTCCATCCTTGATGAAAGCTTTGAGGCAAGATAGGTGCAGACATATAGATTTAATGCAACTATTATTAATATGTATATTGTCTTTTTAAGTATTAAAAGCAATTCTTCACCGTTTCCATATCATTATTTAAAAGTAATACTCCATTAGCTCCCCGCCGCTTATATCCAAACTGGCAATTATCAATCTGGTATCTTCAAATGAACTTCCTACTAGTAATGTTTCGGCAAGTGAAAGACTACTTTTTGAAGGACCGAATACTGCTAAGCTCTGCAGAGTTTTACCTTCCATTTCTCCAAATATTTTCATTTCACCATGAGGACATTCTACTGAAGAAGTAAAGGCGCTAAGGTTTAGATCAAGATGTGAAAGATTTATCTTTTTTATAACGGGCCCCATCGGTATCTTTGATACCACCTGGCCGATGATCTTTAATGACTGATAGATCTCTGCAAATCTTATACTTATCCTCTCAAGGCAATCCCCTTTTCTTCCATAAGGCACAGTGAAGTGAAGGTCTCCATAGCTTATATGATCATTTTCTTTCCTCCGGTCGTGTCTTGATCCCGAAGCTCTCAGATTAGGTCCGCTTATTCCAAATTCTACTGCAAGCTGTTTTGTAATAGTACCAATATTTGTAGTCCTCTCCACTAGTACAAAATCCCTGATAAGGATATTTTCTATTCTCTTTATTTTCTTATACATTAAAGGCAGTTGTCTTTTTAATTTCTTTAGAAGATCAGATCCAATATCTGCTCTTACCCCTCCGATCTTCATATAATTAGGAATTACCCTTGCTCCCGTTATGATCTCAGTTGTCCGGAGGATCTTTTCCTTTTCAAGAAGAGCCAGATTCCTGGCAATATCATAATCCAGAATACTGGAAATATTTGAAATATACTCCAGGTGGTTGATCATCCTGAATAGTTCAGACATAAGCATTCTTATATATTTTGCCCTTTTCGGTATTTCCAGCTGTAACAGTTCCTCTAATGCCTGGCAAAATACCAGTTCCCCGAATATTCCGGCATTATAATCAAATCTCCCCATATAGGCTATCAGCTGATCGATATTCAAGTCATAAAAGAAATCACTTTTAATTATCCTGGCCGGTGATGTATCAATAAAAACTGTATTTATGGTCTCCTCCTCAAGTGATAGATCAATATCAAACCCGTCAAATTCTACTACCTGATTGTATGTTCCCACTCCCGGCTCCAATTTGTTTTCAGGTCCATGATCTGTCAAACAAAATCTGGTCTGTTTATAGCTCTGTGCAAAAAGTCTTAATATGGCTGCCTGGTTTTTATTTATTTGACCATCCTTTAGTCTCACTTTTAAGAAAAGGGAGAAGCTGATATTTTTGCCTGAAAGATCTGCGATTATGCTGCCAGCTTCTTTACTTCCTCCAGAGCTTAGTCCTTTAAGTATTGTAAGGGAGATTTCAGGATTACTGATGAATTCAGTTAAAACCGGTCCCAGGACTTCCTGGCTCACTTCCATTAATATATCCTGACCGGTCTTTATTATCTTGCTGGCACTATTTCCAAGGAATTGCTGAAGGGCCTTTTCCAGCCTGTCCTGCAAGATCGCTCCCGGCGGCAAGTATCCATTATTGTAGATGTCTTCCATCACTTTATCTCTATTATCCTAAATCATTATTAATTTTCTGACATAAACCTTAAAATACCATATATAAAGGCTTCCGGTCTCGGCGGGCAGCCTGGTATAAACATATCTATCTTTATATCTCTTTTAAATTTTTTAAGATATTCTGTTCCGCCGCAAAAGCGCCCTTCTCCAATGGCACAACTCCCAACTGCAAGCACCCATTTTGGTTCATTCATCCTGAGATAGATGTCTTTGGCTCTTTTTACGCCTTCTTCACTTGAAAATCCAGTTATTAAAAGTATGTCTGCATCTTCTGCGATATTTACAAAATTTATACCAAATCTCTGTATATCATAGAGGGGCCCTTTTGTTGCAAGGATCTCCCCTCTACAGCATCCGAAACCCGGTACAATTATATTTAAATTACTTTTTTCTATATTTGGAGCCAAATGGACACCTTAAATCTTTTTCCTATAGTTTTTATTTATTAATGGTCCCGGACCTGGAAATAAAAATAAGTAAGACCACAAAACCTAAAAATACCACACCGATCATATAAAGTCCGTTATTTATCCCCATATTCCAGGAATAGTAAAATACAATAAGAGCTAACATAATGGATAAGATCATAAAGACAAAGATAAAACCCAGAAGTGCTATATTTTTTCTTAAGTATGGGTCAGAGACCTGAATCTGTGGATGGTTTCCCCTCATCTCTTTTTCCTTGAAACCAGCACCCCTCTTATCTACGTCAATGTATATACGAGAAGTGTCCTGATTCCTTGAAAGGACTTTTTTTCTTATATTTATAGAGGCAAAATATATCAGGGCAAATACTATCATGCAGATCAGGATAAAAATTACAAAAGTTACGGTATTATTAATATAAGCGGCAATTGATTCTTCGGGCATATATTTATCCTAAAGATAGTATTTAAGTTTATAATTTATGAATTTAAACTTTATCATAATTAGATGGCTACTTCAATTATAAGGAGCCTATTACAATTATATTTTTAAAAAAAATATACTATAATAAAAACAATGAGAAAAACAAGATCCTCTCAAAATAGAGATACAATAAAAAGAATCGGGATATTTTCCTGGTCTATTATCGGTTTCCTTCTAATAGCAGCTCTTTTTTTCTATGTGCTATACCTCATAAGGATAGCTGTAATACCTCTTTTTATAGCAATGGCAATAGCTTACCTTGTCTCACCCCTGATGCATCTGCTTAATAGGAAGATGCGTAAGGGTTTTGCATTGGCAATAACCTATATATTGTTTACAGGAATAGTTGGGCTAATATTTTTCTTTCTTATTCCTGTAATCGTAGACCAGTTCAAAGTATTTATAGACAAGTTTCCTCAGTATCTGCAGAACCTGAATGATACGATCGATACTTTTTTTAAGGAAAGCATTATCATAGAATCCATCGAGAACCTTACCGGAAAAAATATTGTTGCGCCAGACACCAATGCTGTCACGCAGTATTTTATGGGAAGATTTAATTTTGAGGAGATGAATTTGTTTGAGCAGGCTACAGCATTTACACGATCTATTATAAATATTGTGCTTTACCTGTTCGTGGGACCGCTTCTGGGTATCTATATTTTAAAAGATATCAATAAGCTCAGGAAGGGATTTATAAGTATCATACCGGTAAAGTTCAGGAATCCGGTAATAAACACCATGGACAGGATAAACTATGTGGCCGGGAGATATATAAGGGGACAGTTCCTAATATCTATTATTGTAGGTGTATTATGCACCGTGGTCCTTCTTGTTCTTAAGGTAGATTTTCCTGTACTCCTTGGCGCTATTGCTGGAATATTTAATCTTATCCCCCTGCTTGGACCGCTGGTCGGGGGCATACCTGCAGCACTTGCAGCACTGTTTATATCACCGCTTAAGGCTATGCTTGTAATAGTTCTATTTATTGCTGTTCAGCAGATAGATAATTATGTGATATCGCCCAATGTCATGAAATACCAGGTAGGCGTGAATCCGGGACTTATAATATTTTCTCTTATAGCCGGTGGAGCACTTTTTGGTTTCTGGGGACTTCTTGTAGCTGTTCCCACAGTAGCAATAATACAGGAGACCTTAAAATATTATATTTCGGAAAGAAACAGGGCAATATCCCGGTAAATGTCCTTAAGGGGTTTTCCGGTCTTTTTTGCCAGCTTCTTACATGATTCATATTCAGGGGAGCTATTTACAATTTCACCATCTAATTTTGCTACTTTTATTTCTATCTCTCCATATGGAAGTTTTAAAAGCTGTTTTTGCCTGTCAAGGCAATAGCGGTTTACAGTTTCCCTGCGTATCCCAAGGGTGCTCGTCTCCTTAAATATCATCTCTGCAATATTACTTTCTTCCTTACTTGTACAGATAATGTTTAATTTAAATGCAGGCCTGTTTTTTTTCATATAAATATTTTGGAGCCATGCATCAAGAACACCTTTGCTTGTGTTTAATTTC
>JALHTA010000063.1 GCA_022865545.1 Actinomycetota bacterium
ATACCTTCTTTAAAAAATTATTATTTCCTTGACACCGCTCTCTTCATGTATTATACTATTGGTATATTACTAATAGAAAGATACTAAGGGAGGTGTATATGAAAGATAATAATCTTGAACTACTACTTACTCAATGGGAAGAAACATATAAGAAGGGTCTCCTAAGCTTCTGGTTACTCCTGTTACTATCCAGGCGGAAAGCTTATCCTCGTGAAACAAAAGAACTTCTTGCTGAACTAAGCCAGAATACCATTAGTGCTGATGAGAACAGCATTTACCGAGCACTTAACCGTCTGGCGGAGTCTAAAGTGATAGATAGTGAAATACAGCCGTCTGATACTGGTCCAAACCGCCGATATTTCTTCCTAACTGATCTTGGCCAGGAGCTTCTAGACCATTTCATTTTCCGGAATATCCAGGTTTTCCAGCATCCGGATGTTGCTGATCTTATCAAAAAGAATAGTTTAGTAAATAAATAATTTAGAAAGGAGACAATTATGACAACTGACACAATGACAATAAAGGAAAAAAAGTTAAAAAACTTAAGGAAAATTCTCTGGATTTGTTTCGGTGGTTTTTCGGCCCCGGTAATATTATTTTTATTGCCTTTTTCTGTACTTTTAACCACTGGCGATACCATTGGTACTATCAATGGTATAGATATTCCTATTTGGCCAGCTATAGTTGTTACAATGGTTCTTTGTATAGCTTTAATTGGTGGTGTTTGCGCAGTAATTTATCATATCTTTAAGTATCGTATTGATAAAAAAGATGATAATCTTTTTCTCTAGTCACAAAAAGGGAAGGGTGAGTGTCTTGCTTAACTCTTCCCTTTTTGTTTTTGAAAAGAACATTGGGGGAAATTCATATGGGTAGCCTATACGAAAGTTAGTTGGAACCAGATTAAAAGTGATATGATACTACATGATAATTAATATGAATAGAGGAGGACAAAAGTGATTCTTCAATTCTTTAAAAAAAGATGGAAGCTAATTGTACCTATAACCCTTTTTATTATTATTTCTATAATAGCGGGGTCTTTACTTATATTATCAGGGCCCAGAAAACCGGCTGTTATACCACTTGGAGAGTATTCATATACGATCGAATATGTGGATTACCAGGTCAATAAATTAATGAAGAAATATGATCTACCAAGTGTTATGGTTGCTTTGTTAGATGATCAGGAGGTCATATATGAACAGGCTTATGGTTTTTCTAATATTGAAAAGAAAATACCTGCTACTCTAGATACTGTATATAAGATTGGTTCAATTACAAAGTTGTTTACAGGTATTGAAATAATGCGTATGTCAGAAGAAGGCTTAATCGATCTCGATGCACCAATTAATCAATATTTGCCTGATTTTTTTATTAAATCCAGATTTCTTTCTTCAGGTCCAATAACAATACGCAGTATATTAGCGCATAGATCCGGACTGCCCCGCAATGACAATTTATTGCAATGGTACTGGGAGGCTCACCCCAATATCTTTGCAGCAATGACTAATTCGCTTGCTGATTCGTATCAGGCATTTCCTGTAGGCTACAGGTATAAATATTCGAATATTGGATATAATATCTTGGGAAGAATAATTGAGGTGATGCGAGAAATAGAGCCTCCTTCAGAAGAATCAGCAGGAGGTTGGCCTTACTATATGAGGGACGAAATATTGCTTCCTATTGGAATGGATAATACTGGTTTTGGTTCAGACCAATTACTCTATGGAAGAGATTCTGAACTGAACGTTGCCATGGGTTATTACAATGAAAATGGTAAGAATAAGCCTTATAATCAGTTTGATATAATTAACCTGGCATCTGGGAATATGCAATCAACAATGAAAGATATGATTGCATTCGCACAATATATTCTAAGAATTGGGGAAACAGACGAAGACCAGATCATCAGGAAAGATACTCTATGGTCGATGTTTGAGGAACAATATACTAAGCCAAGAGATCCCAATACTAATGGATTGGCATGGCTTACAGATAAAAAACAACTAGGCGAACTTGTTGTATTTCATGATGGCACTAATCAAGGTGTTATATCAATGATTGCTCTTATGCCGGAAAGAGATCTTGGTCTTATAGTATTTTCCAACTCTGACAGGTTTGAAGAGGTCAAAGCTCAATTTACTTTTGACGTACTTAAACTCATGCGTGAGACCAAATATGGTATAGAACCTAAGCAAGAAGAACCTGTAAAAAAAGTAGAAATTAGTAGAGATATCCTTGAAAAGTATGCAGGCAAGTATGTCATAAACGGAGAAATAATAGAGATAATTCTTGATGGTAACACAGCAAAGGCAATCTACCAGGGTCAAAAGATTTCCATGGTTCCCATTAGTCAATCAAGGTTTCGGTTAAGCCACTGGTGGGCTGATGTAGAAAACATTGAAGTAGAGTTTTTCGTAGATAGTCCAGATGATGAGGATATCATGATAGTTACTATGGGTGATAATTTTATTTGTCCAAAATATCCTGAACTGCAGAATATACCCTCTTTATGGGGGGATCTGGCGGGAGAATATGAAATATACCCAATGACTCCATCTATTTATAGTGACACAGAAATACTTGGCACTACTGAGATCAAAATCATAGATAATATACTCTTAACAACAAATGGAAAATTTATTTTACCGATAAATGATAAAGAGATCATAATTATTGGGGGTATTTTTGGTGGAGAAACAATGATATATGATAAAATAACAGGAAATATATTATGGCAAAACGAAGTTTACATAAAAAAGTAATAGACTGCGAATGGTAGCCCATATAAAATTTAGTTGGAACCAGATAATAAATGATTTAATCTCCATATATAGATTAAAAGATACTTAAATTAAGTGATATTTTCAGTACATTTTAAGAAATACTATTAATATAACCCTAAAATAGGCTTATATATTAGATTTTTACTATTTTTAAACCTTTTATATATTCCCACTGTTTATTCAAAATAAAATAATGTAAAAAAACAATCAAAATCGCGGAACTCCTTAATTGCTAGTCTATTTACAATAATATTACACATTTACACAATTTTTCATTGAAAACTATAGACCCTTTTCATATAATGCTATCAATTCTATCGTATAAGTAATAATTAAATATTTAAAAAGGTGATAAAATGGCTAAACCAACTAAACATGCAGCACTTATCTGTACCATTGTAAGTGTAATTGCACTGATTGGAATTATTATAGGTATATTAATATCTAAACCACTTATTATTGTTATTCTACTGCTTCCTTCTGCAATGTATGAAGCTTATAGAACTGAAGGACCATCAACCAAATTTACATCCTGGTTTTTACTATTACTACTGATTTTAGAAATAGTATTGATTGTAGCTAATATCAGCTTCGATCTGGCAACTTTCTTTGGAGCAAGTGAAACTTCTATAGTCGGATATAATATACCACTGGGCGATGTTAAAATAGTTGGGCCTATTATTATGGGTATTTTATCAATAATTCTTTTTACCAGAACCCGTGGTAAGTATACAAAATGGTTAGCAGCAGTTATATTTATAACCTGTTTTGCAATTATATATTCCTTAAATCCTGAAATATTTAAAAA
>JALHTA010000472.1 GCA_022865545.1 Actinomycetota bacterium
AGACTACGATTAAAATTTTATCAAATCTGGTTCTTTTGGCCAGAAAATATGCTACCGGGTAGGAAAAGAAAATGGAAATAATGGTAGTAAAAAAACTTATCTTAAGGGATCTCAAAAATATTACTAAATAGTGCTTTCTCTGGAATATCTGAATAAAATTTTCAAAAGTAAGTTTTAATGGTTCCCCTGTGATAAGTGAACGCTCCGTTATAGAATAGACCAGAATTATCATAAGAGGCAGCATAAAAAATATAAAAAACCAGGTAAGACCCGGATAGATCAGATTCTTGTTTTTCTTTAGGATTATGCTCATAAAGAAATTATAAATAAAAATACAAGAAATATCATTTAAAAATGAGCATTGATCACTTTTATTATTCTACCAGTGAAGAATATTTAAATTTATTTACCATTTTCTTTTTGATAGAATGATTTAAGCTGGAAAAAATGATACTTATTTTAAAATATCATTTTTTGTTATAGCTTTACTAAATTTATAATAATTTTTTTAACAGAGAAGGAGGAGAAATGCTGATAATAGGAATTTTACCAATAATAGCGGCTGTGATCTTGTTTATTATTGGGCAACAATTTATAGCCTATATCCTGATAGCAGCAGGAGTGCTTATAATCCTGTTTGCAGGATTTAAGACCGTAAGACCTATCGAAAGGGGAGTAATCGAGAGGTTCGGAAAATATCAGAGGACTAAGGAAGCAGGGCTTACCTGGATCATCCCGATGATAGACAAGATGTACAAGGTCAATATTACCGAGCAGATGGTTGATGTTTTGCCTCAGATGGTAATAACCAAGGATAAGCTTAATGCTGAAGTCGATGCCGTAGTCTATTATTTGATCAGGGATGTTAAGGCCAGCATCTATAATGTGGATAATCATAGGGCCCAGCTTACAAGCCTTGCAAGGACGACTTTGAGGGCTGTTATCGGGAATATGACTTTGACTGATGCAAATGAGAAGAGAAGCGATATAAACTCTCAGGTAGAGACTGTCCTTGATAAAGAGACGAATAGCTATGGTGTTGAAGTCTTAAGGGTCGAGATCCAGAAGATCGAACCGCCCGAAGATGTCCAGAATTCTATGAACAAGGTAGTAAAAGCTGAACAGGAAAAGATAGCAGCAATGGATACGGCCACTGCTACTGAGACCAGAGCTGATGGAGAGAAGAGAGCTGAGATCAAGAAAGCTGAAGGTGTAAGGCAGGGACTGATACTTTCTGCTCAAGGTGAAGCTGAAGCTATCAGGGCAGTTGCCGATGCTAATGCTGCCAGGATAAAGGTGGTAAACGAAGCTGCAAATAAATATTTTGTAGGAAATGCCCAGATACTTAAAAAAATAGAGGCTGTAGAGGTTTCACTTAAAGACAATGCCAAGTTCATTGTAGATACCAATAAAGTACAGACTATAGTAACAGAAGCTGCCGGCATCACACCCATTCCGGGAAAAGATACTGAAGCAAACAAAGTCAAAGCTGAATAATAAACAATATTTTTGATATGCTAAAATAGATAAAGCTTGAGTTACTGCCTGAGGATTTTTTCTCAGGCAGTTCTCAGCAAACTGCTATAGTATAGCCATTATGCGCATATTAATAATCGAGGACGAGAAAAGACTTGCGGATTCCATAAAAAAAGGTCTCAAACAGGAATCCTATGCTGTTGATGTCTCCTATGATGGAAATGACGGTTTTGGAATGGCGGTCATCCAGGATTATGATCTTATTATTCTTGACCTTATGCTACCTGGAATGGATGGTATGGAGATATGCAGAAAACTACGGAATGAAGAAAAGATCAAGTCTTCAATACTTATGCTTACTGCAAGGGGGCAAATAAAGGACAGGGTAGAAGGGCTTAATTGTGGTGCTGATGATTACCTTACAAAACCCTTTGCATTCGAGGAACTCCTGGCACGCATAAAAGCACTTTCAAGAAGACCAAGGGATTCACTTGGGACGGTACTCAGCATAGACGATCTTACACTTGATACTATAAGTTATGAAGTCAGGAGAGCTGGCAGACCGGTAATACTTTCAAAGACAGAGTATGCGCTCCTGGAATTTCTATTAAAAAATAAGGGTAAGGTACTTTCCAAAAATCAGATAATAGAAAACGTATGGGATTACGATGCTGATGTACTGCCCAATACGGTAGAAGTGTATATAAGGTATCTCCGAAATAAGATCGAAAAACCGTTTAAAGGTAAGAGACCGCTAATCAGGACCATCAGGGGATTTGGTTACCGCATAGGAGGGGAAAAATAATGTTTAAGTCAGCCCGTATAAAGATAACTGCCTGGTATTTGCTTGCAATTCTCGTGATTAGCTTTATCTTTAGCATTGCAATATACAGGACCGTAGCCTCTGACCTTACTGCACGTTATGTAAATATTGAAAACTATATAAAGAGCAATGTCAGGGATATGGAAAAGATCCCGCCGGTACTTAAAAATATACTTCAAAATGATCTCCGGACCGCCAAGCAAAGGGTGGTAATAATGCTGCTTCTTGCAAATGGGGCCATAATAATAATCTCTGCATTTGTAGGTTATTTTCTGGCAGGACGGACGCTCCGGCCGATCGAGGAGATGGTGGAGGAGCAAAACAGGTTTATTGCAGATGCCTCACATGAGCTCAGGACACCGCTTTCGGCCCTTAAGACCTCTACCGAAGTGGCACTGAGGGAAAAAAAGATATCAGGTGCTGAGGCAAGGAATATATTAGAGGAAAACCTTGAAGACATAGGCAGTCTGGAATTGCTGTCAGAACGCCTTCTTCACCTGTCACAATACCAGAAGGGTGAAAAAGTGCTTGCATATGAGAGGATAAACCTCGGCAAGTCAATAAATGTTTCCTACAAAAAGATACTTCCCCTTGCCAGGAAGAAAAATATAGAGATCAATATTGAAGTACAGGATAATTATATAGAGGCTGACCGGGTAAGCATTGAAGAAATAATACTGATACTTCTTGATAATGCAGTAAAATATACGCCGGATGGAGGAACAGTATCAGTAAGTTCCCAGATTGACGGAAGGAATGCAATCATTAAAGTCATTGACTCTGGTCCGGGAATCGGGCCCAGGGATATCCCGCGTATATTTGACAGGTTTTACCGGGTGGACCATTCCCGGTCAAAGATCAAAGTCTCCGGATTCGGCCTTGGTCTTCCAATAGTAAAAAGAGTAGTCGAGCTTCATCACGGTTCGGTAAGTGTGTCAAGTAAGATAGGCAGCGGCTCTACCTTCACAGTGAGACTTCCTGCTGTTTGACCGGAAAAATCATATAATATCTTCTATTTTTCCAAATTTAGTTTTTTATGTTTTTCATCTGGTCTCGAATTCATCAACAAATCTTTTATAAATTTTAAAAAACTACTTTTCTAAGCTTCTTTTCAGTTTGATGATGTATAAACTTACCTAGAATTATTAATATTTGAGCTTAGAAGTAGACGAGGAGGAAGAAATGAAGATAAAAAGTATAAAAATAGCATTGATATTAATCACAAGTCTCGCCTTATTATCAATAGGAGGAGTGGCATGTGTGGGTGAAATAAAGGCACAGGCCAGTGAAGAGACTGAAAGTGAGTACCCATTACTTGTAGAAAGGTTTGCCGAAAGATTTAACCTGGACCCGGATGAGATCATGGATTTTCTTGATGAGTTAAAGGAGGAAAGGATAACTAATGCAGAAAATCGGTTTGAAGAAAGGCTTGATGAACTGGTTGAAGATGAAAAGATAAACGGGGACCAGAAAGAAGCAATTCTGGATAAAAAAGAAGAACTTAAGACTTTCAAAGAAGATCTGGAAGATATGACAATATCAGAAGCCAGGGAAGCAATGAAAAACATGCATGAAGAGCTTAAGGACTGGGCAGAGGAAAATGACATTTCTCTGAGGAACTTTTTTCCAAAGGATGAAGCTCATGCATTTGGACTTAGAGGTTTTATGAACCACAGATCATTTTTTAAAAGATAAAATGATGGAAAAAGATTATTAGCATCTTAACAGCAGGTGGATCAATAGATGCTAAATGATCTTAAATTATTAAAACAACACCAGAGCGCCACTGATCCACAGAGCACCTCCCTTTAGAAGCCACCCTCTCAGACAGGGGGTGGCTTCTTCTTGGTAAAATACCAAAATTTATATAAAATTATGAGATTGACATATAAATCTAAGAAAAAATAATTGCTAAAAGCCTTATGAGCGAAAAAGATATAATTGAAAAAAGCAGCAAGCCCCAGACGGTAAGGACCCTGGTAAAAGACCTTAAGAATATTGGAGTCAGTGAGGGTATGGTGCTATTGGTCCATTCTTCCCTCAGCTCCATAGGCTGGGTCTGTGGTGGTGCCGTTGCAGTGATCCTTGCCCTGGAAGAGGTGCTTGGAAAAGAGGGGACCCTTATAATGCCCACCCATTCGGGTGATCTTTCTGACCCTGCAAAATGGGAGAATCCTCCGGTACCAATCGACTGGTGTGAGGAAATAAGGAAAACCATGCCTTCATTTGACCCAGAGCTTACACCTACCAGGGGAGTAGGGGTCATACCTGAAATATTTAGAAAACAGAAAGGTGTGCTACGGAGCGATCATCCGCAGGTGTCTTTTGCAGCATGTGGAAAATATGCAGAATATATAACTGGAGAGCACAGCCTGGAGTATGCTTTTGGTGAAAAATCACCACTGGCAAAGATCTATGAGCTTAATGGCTATATCCTTCTGCTGGGTGTTGGACATACAAATAATACATCCCTCCATCTTGCAGAGTACAGGGCAGATTATCCTTCAAAAAGCGAAGAAACTTCAGGTCTCCCATTAGTGGTTTCGGGCAGCAGGGAATGGGTGGATATTGTAGATATAAAGTCCTATACTGATGACTTCGAAGATATCGGTTCTGCATTCTCAAAATCCAGTGATATATCTGTTATTGAGGCTAAGATCGGTCAGGCTAGATCCCGGTTCTTCAGTCAGAAGAAGCTGGTTGATTTTGCGGTAAGTTGGATGGAGAAAAACCGTAAATAAATTCTTTTTTGTAAAAGGTTGGCCAGGGAGGATTCGAACTTTAATCAATATTTAATAAGTATAAGAACTTTTCATTCTATTAAGAATTTCAGTATAATTGACATAAACATATTTAATGATACTAGAACATGGTTTAGCAAGAATTATAATATAAAAAAATAGAGAAAAAGGTTAGAGGATGGACTTAAATAATAAAGTAGCAATTGTTACCGGGGCAAGTAAGGGGATCGGTAGAAGTATAAGTATCTTTTTAGCAAAGCAGGGAGTGAAGGTCGTCCTTGCAGCAAGAACAAAAGAAAAATTAGAAGAGACCCAAAATATAATTACTTCTTTTAAAGGAACTTCAATAATAGTACCAACAGATATTTCAAAAGATAATGAGATAATAAACCTATTCAAAATAACAAAGAAGGAATTTGGTAGACTAGATATTCTTATTAATAATGCAGGCACAGTAGTCAGAGGTAAGTTGGTCGACTTTTCAACCAATGATTATGATAAAATTATGAATGTTAATTTAAAGGGTGTGTTTATTTGTTGCCAGCAAGCATTAAAAATTATGATTTCACAAAAAAGTGGTTTTATTATAAATATTGGCAGTAATATCGTGTTTAAAAATTATCCCGAGCAAGGAGTATACGCCGCAAGCAAACATGGAATTGTGGGAATTACAAAAACTATTGCAAACGAAGTTCAGCATTATGGAATTCATACTGCTTTAATACATCCCGGAGCAGCTGATACAGAGCTTATATCACAAGCAAGACCGGATCTAGGCAGATCGGCCTTAATACCTCCGGATGATATTGCCAAAACGGTTCTTTACATGCTTCAATTATCAGATAATTCCTGGGTTGACGAAATTTATCTTAGAAGAAGAACAGCAAAGCCATCTTAATCAATATAGCTAAACTATTAAATATTAAACTAGTATTTCGAAACTCCTGTAGAAATGGTTAGATTGGAAGTTTTAACAGAAAAATTATAGCAAACCTTTGTTTTATGGCAGCCCCAGGTAACAAATTTCGAACCGGATTTTGAAGGAATTAATTGATTTAAAGATTATTTTAAGTATTAAAAAAGTTATATACGACGACTAAGTTAAAAACAGGACTAGAATTGAGTTTTACTATCTAAATACCTTAATACCACCTGCAGCCTTGACCCATCCCTTGATATTTG
>JALHTA010000473.1 GCA_022865545.1 Actinomycetota bacterium
CGACGCAAAACAGATTTTTCCGCAGATAACAAAAAATATTGCAGACAAGACCCTGTTGTTCCCGATGTGGGACTATATTGTATCCCCTTTTCTGGTAGCCAATATGAGAAGAATCGGTATTGATGCCCGCCTGATGAAATCGAGTGAGTTGATAATAAAAAAGAGTATGGCACATAATACCGGACAATGCCTGCCCATGAATATTATTGCCCAGGAATTTATCGAATACATAGAGGAACAAAATCTAAATCCGGAGAATACAATGCTCTGGGCACTCGATACTAAGTTATCCTGTAATATAAGGTTATACCCTGAGTATATAAAGAGCATTCTTGAGAACTATGGGAAGGGTTTGGAGAAGGCTCATGTTTATAGTGGTTTAATAACTCATCTTGAGATATCAGTAAGTGCCTGTTATTATGCCTATTTTGCTTATCTTATTGGTGGCCTGATTCGGATGGTCGGTTGTAAAATACGACCCTATGAGGTAAACAAAGGAGACACACACCAGGTAATAAAGGAAACCATAGTAATTCTTGAAGAGGCATTTCTTGGAAAAAAATCTATGGATAAAGCTGTTAGTGAAGTTATTCGCCTGTTTGACAAGATTCCACGATGGGAAGGGAACAAACCAAAAGTGGCACTTTTTGGCGATTTCTATGTATGCGATAATGATGTTATGAATCAGGATTTAAACCGTTCTATTGAAGAAGCAGGAGGGGAAGTAATAACCACTCCCTATACAGATTATATTAAAATGTCTCTTGAGAACGTAATACGACGGACATTTGGGAGGGGTGAATACCTTAGAGGAACGCAGCAAAGATTGATCAGTTCGGGCCTTAAAATACTTGAGGATAAATATTACAGGTATTTCGAAAAATTTTTGGGTCCGGAAAAAGTTATTAATCCTAAAAAATTGGAAAAGCATCTTGCCAAATTCAATATAAATCCCTATAACTCAGGAGAATCGTACGATAATATTCTGAAAATATTTTATATTCTCGAGAACTATCCAGATGTAACGCTCTTCTTGCAGACAAATCCGGCATTTTGCTGCCCCTCATTGGTTACCGAGGCTATGACCAACGAAATAAAGCATATGACAGGCGTTCCCATAGTTACCTTAACTTACGATGGTACAAATGATTATAAAAATGATGTAATAATTCCTTATTTACAGGGTAAGAACATTGTCTGATAAAAATCCTCAACCGGTTACCTATAATAGCCTGTTAAAAATATTTTTATTATTTTTATTTCCATAACAATATTCCTGATAGCCAAAAACTTTTAAGATCATATGGTGATACCTCAATCGATTAAAAAAGATAATAGATTAAACTGCTGTTTTTGCATTGGCAGGATGTTGTTGTTAATAATTGTGATCATCTCTACTGCATTTTGCAATACACCGGGCGAAAGTAAAAATATTAGTGAACAACAAATAGTGAAGGCAATTGATGCCGATGCATCATCAGATTCCACTTCAGAAAGTAGTATTAATCAGGTAAAATTGCCCTCACATTTTAGTGAATCGTTCCGGTATGATCTGAATAATCCTGATAATAAATATATTTTACCTAACAAACTTGAGGAAATTTCAGGCCTTGCATATTATACGGAAGATAAGATTTTATGTGTCCAGGATGAAGAAGCTAAAATATTTGTGTTAGATCTGATTGACGGTAAAATCATGAACAAATATGATTTTGGCGAAAATGGTGATTATGAAGGCATTGCATTTGACGGAAAAAAGAGCTATATTATCAGA
>JALHTA010000474.1 GCA_022865545.1 Actinomycetota bacterium
CGGCGGCTTGAGGATACCCGATCCCGGAAATATCTTTAGAAGATTTGAGAGTTCCGATATAGAAAGTTCAGTATTTATCCCTGAGATAAATTATATTCTGATAATTGCAGCCATAGCAGTCATCATCATACTAATTTTAAGATGGATAAACCTCTACCTCTTCTACCGGAGGCTTACTTTCGAGGAAAAGGTTACCCGTGATGATGTACCCTTGATCTATGGGATCATGGATGAGTTCGCTAAAAGAACCGGAATAAAGACTCCGGACGTCTCCCTCACACACAGGAGGTATGCTTCACCTTTCATAGTTGGTGTTAAAAATATAACGATGGTCATATGCCCAAATCTTTTTGAAATACTGGAACATACTGAAAAGGAGACCATTATCCACCACGAACTTTCACATGTAAAAAGAAAAGATAATCTTATTAGCTGGATAGCGATGATGTTGAGGGACATTTTATTCTTCAATCCCTTTGCTTGTATAGCATATTTCCTTATAAGGACCGAACAGGATAGCGGAAGTGATAAGGTGATGATTAAATATTCCGGGAGGTCTGTAAAAGAGATTGCAAAAAGCCTTCTGAGCGCAATAATGAAATTGAAATCGACCGGTTCTGATACTGCCATAACCGGTCCGGCACAGTCTTTAAGTTTTAGCCCGGGAAGATTCTTTTCCCAGTATAGATTAAAAAACAGGATAAGGTCGATATTGCGGACTGATCAGAACAGGATAAGGATGAGGGTATTTCCAAGGATAATGATGATTGTACTGTTTTTTCTTATCCTTATACTGCAAATATTTTTTATAATAAATATTAATGATCTTAGTATTTATTTAAGATAAGAAAATCTTATTAATGTCTAAGCCCCTACCTGTATGCTGTCTACTTTTGCTACGATGACAGAGTCCACGGTGCTGTCTTTTGTCTCATCGGTCTGTCTTGCAGAACTTCCGTTTACTACAAGCACTTTTTCGCCTATCCCTACACCTACTATATCAACAGCTACAACAAAAGGCTCCATAAGCTTTCCATTTAAGTCAATAGCTTTTACTATAAGAAGTTTCTTCCCGATCAATTTTTCATTTTTCTGTGTAGCTACAATATTTCCAACTACCTGGCCCAATACCATATATATCCCTCAGTTCCCTTTTTAAAAGAAATTAAATCAAACTGTAATATTAATTTTATCAATTATTGCAATAATTGAAGCATCTACGGGGACATCATCTTCTTCAAACGCCCAGGTAGCCTCTGCTCCGTCTTCATATCCGATCATATCGCCCACACCTGAAGAAGTTGCATCCAGGGCCACAAGGAAGTTTCCCGAATCTTTGCCAGTTTCCATATCAACCGGCTGGATTATCTGGATCTTTTTTCCCTTAAGCCCTTTATATTTGATAGTCGAGACTATATTTCCTATTACGCGTGCATAATACATATATTAACCTTTGAAAAGCTTTATAATTACCGGTCAAACAGCAAAGATTTTACCAGATAAATAATTATAATTTAAGTCCCAATTGCATCTTTGTAGCTTTGAGTGTATTTTTTAACAGCATAGCTATCGTCATCGGTCCCACTCCACCGGGTACCGGGGTGATATAGCTTGCTTTTGGCTCTACTTCAAGGAAGTTAACATCGCCGATCAGTGTGGCCCCTTTTGTCTCAAAATCATCTTTTCTCCATTTAAGTATCTCGGGATCCGCCTGGTCCTTTGATATCCTGTTTATGCCCACATCGATAACAACTGTTCCCTCACTTACCATATCGCCCCCGATAAGATTAGGGCGGCCTGCAGACACGATAAGTATTTCAGCATTTCTTGTATGCGCACCCATATCCCTTGTTTTTGTATGGCACACAGTGACCGTTGCGGATTCATTTATAAGAAGTAATGCCATGGGTCTGCCCACTATAACACTTCTACCGACAATAACAGCTTCCTTACCCTGTATCTTAATATCTTTCCTTTTCAGCATCTCAATGATGCCTGACGGAGTCGCTGGTACCAGACAGTCCTGTTGTGCGACCAGCTTTCCCATGCTCATAGGATGAAATCCATCAACATCTTTTTCCGGGAATATTGATTCAAGTACCCTATTTTTATCTACCTGGGGTGGGAGAGGCAGCTGGACCAGTATGCCATGTACATTGATGTCGTAATTGAGGTGATCTATTTTCTTCAATAGATCTTCCGTGGATACATTTTCATCCATCCTTATAGCTTCTGATTTAAAACCTACCTGCTCACATCCTAGCTGCTTATTTCTCACATATACTTTTGATGCCGGGTCATCTCCAACAAGTATCACTGTAAGTCCAGGTCTTACCCCTTTTAACCTTACTATCTCACTGACTTCCTCTGCTACTTCTGCTTTTATATCCTTTGCGATTTCTGGTCCACTTATTAGCTCTGCTATTTTAATCACCTACTTCCCTAATTACTATTAATAAATAATAGATTCTAAAGCGGTATTGCCACTCTAGAATCTATTATAAATTATGCCATATTAAGCAAATTTTAAGTAGTATTTGTTACAATTTAGAACAATCCTACAATATTACCATTTTCATCAATGTCTACTTTATTTCCCGCAGGTTCTTTAGGTAATCCAGGCATGGTCCTCATCTGTCCAAGGAGTGGATAGAGAAAACCTGCACCAACTGAGGCTTTTACATCTCTGACCGGAACTATAAAGCCTGTAGGTCTCCCCTTAAGATTTGGGTCATGGGATAAAGATAGATGTGTCTTTGCCATACATATTGGAAGTTTATCAAAGCCCTGCTCCGTATAAAGCTTGATCTTCTTTTCAGCTTCAGGTGAATAATCTACACCATCGGCACCATATATCTTTGTCGCAATTGTCTCGATCTTTTTCTTGATCGACCAGTCAAGCGGATAAAGGAATTTAAACTCTGAAGGCTTCTCGGCAGCTTTCACAACAGCTTCAGCAAGATCGGTCCCGCCATCTCCACCTTTTAACCATACCATTGAAGTAACAGCATCCTCTGCGCCGGCAGCAAGTGCTCTTCCCTTTACAGCATCCACTTCTGCCTGTGTGTCGGATTCAAAATGATTTATTGCAACAACTACAGGTACTCCAAAAAGGTTCATATTCTCTATCATCTTATCAAGATTCTCACAGCCTTTAAGAACTGCTTCCACATTTTCAGTTTCCATTTTCTCTTTATCGACTCCCTGGCCGGGAATAAATTCAAATCCTCCTCCATGCATCTTCAGTGCCCTTACGGTAGCGACTACGACAACAGCATCAGGTTTGAGTCCGCTATATCTGCATTTGATGTCCATAAATTTCTCTGCACCCATATCAGCTCCAAATCCGCTTTCGGTTACTACATATTCACCAAGTTTTATAGCCATCTGGTCAGCCAGGATAGAGCTATTACCGTGGGCGATATTTGCAAAAGGTCCCGCATGCACAAAGCATGGAGTGTGTTCTATTGTCTGTAAAAGATTTGGTTTTATAGCATCTTTTAGAAGTACTGTCATAGCACCGGCAACCTGGAGGTCTTCGGCAGTAACAGCCTTTCCGTCATATGTGGAACCTATCACCATTTTACCGAGCCTCTGCCTCAGGTCCTTCAGACTGGTAGTCAATGCAAGGATGGCCATTACTTCTGAAGCTACCGTAATATCATATCCGGTTTCTCTTGGGCTTCCGTTTATTGCCCCGCCCAGACCTATAATAATATTTCTCAAAGCTCTATCGCTTACATCCACTACCCTGTTAAGCGTTATTGAAAATGGATCGATATTGAGATCATTGCCTTTCATCAGATGTGTATCAAGAAAAGCACATAGAAGATTATGAGCTATACTTATTGCATGATTATCACCAGTAAGATGGAGGTTGAAATCCTCCATGGGTAGTACCTGTGAATATCCTCCGCCAGCAGCTCCTCCCTTAATGCCAAATACTGGCCCCAGGGAAGGTTGACGGATACAGGTTATTGTTTTTTTTCCTATCTTGCTCAGTGCCATTGCTAAACCGATAGTAGTGACTGTCTTTCCTTCTCCCAGCGGAGTAGGCGTTATTGCCGTAACATCAATATACTTACCATTGGGTCTGTCTTTGAACTCTTCGATCACGTCAAGACTGACTTTGGCCTTATCATTGCCATACAACTCCAGATGGTCCTCACCCAGACCTATGGATCCGGCTATTTCCTTTATATGTTTCATCTCCGCAGCCTGTGCGATTTCAATGTCGCTTTTCACCTTATAACTCCTTTCACTTTTTTAATACTAGGATGCATATTCTTTTAAAAACTTAGACACTTCTCCCGCTTCACGGGGTCCGACTATTATCTTCCAGCCATCTCCCAATTCATCTTCCAACTCTCCCTGGAGCTGAGCGACATATCCCGGTATGACGATCTCCTTTTTAGAGGTCTTGTCCTGGATCCCGCTTTTCTTTATAAACTGGGCAATAAGTTCCGGAACAAATTTACCGGCTGCCCAGGCAGTAAGTACGGATTGCCCCTCTACATTCATAACAAGCAGCCATGCATCGACCTTGCTGGTCTCTACTTCACCTGAGATAATAAAATAAGTAAGTGAGAAATTGGTAGTTATAAGTATGGGGGAATTTTCATCTGGTTTACCTATTTCATATATCTTTTCCTCTACCTGCATGGGCCTTCTAGGATCAGTATATATGTTTTGCCTGTATACAAGGAGGGGATATATGTTTTGTCTGTCTGCATTTGAAAGTACTATTACTGAGGCGTATTTTGCCACAAAGACGGTTGCCAGCAGTGCTTCCATCTGGGGATCATCTGTCATCTCATCAGGAAATACTATGGTCGGATATCCAAGGCTTCTTTCCTGTTTCTTTATAGCTGCTGATCTTAATATAACCTGATTGTAAAAATCATCCTTCAGCTTCCTTGACCCGATATCTATGATCATATTCTTGATCCCGTCTTCCCTGGCTTTAGCGGTCAATTCCATTACCTCGTCTACAGAACTGCCTTTTACCACTATTGGACATCCGGTATCTTTACATATTGCTAATATATCATCAATATTGTCCTTGCTTGCTCCATGGATGAGAGGTTTTTTATCCTTGAATTTTTCTGCTGCTTCTTTTAGGGATGCTGTATCTGTTGATACCAGTATCATAGGTTTTTTTGAAAGGGAACTGATTTTCTCAATTACTGCCATAAACTTTGCTTTATCACCAGATTTATTCTTTATGCATACTGCATCCAGTGCAAGCGTCATCCCGACCCTTTCATAAGCTATATCGTTTATTTCCCCAACCATGGACTCTATTTTTTCATCAGGCATATCATCATTTATTGTCACTGCAAATGCGTTCTGATTAACAAATGTCCTGTCATGCCTGAAAAGTACTGTCTCTTCTCCAAGAGTAATAACACCCTCTCCTGAACCTATTTCAACTTTAAGGATAGGTGGTTGTGAAGCCTCTGCTAATGATTCCTTTGCTTCATCAGATACATGGGGACATTTTTCAAGTTCCACCTTGCCGGCTGCAAGCTGCATAGCAAAAGCCAGACAGGTTGGAAAACCGCAATCCTTGCAATTTGTCTTGGGTAGCTTCTTAAATATCTCTAAACCGCTTAATGCCATATTTGTCTCTCCTTAACTTATAATATAGAAATTTATTTATAATTTTTGTTTACATCATAGGTTCCATCTCAAGTACCGGATGGTTGACTTTCTGTATCCATTCCATAACCTGTTCTTCTGTATCAGCATCTTCCTCAGTGGCAACTTTATCAATGAAGCCATCTAGTCCCATATCCTTTAATCTCTCTTCAAGGATATCCCTTATTTCTTCCTTTAGCGCCTTCGGCATCCACACAAGCCTCTTTAATCCGCCATCGGCTTTGATAAATTTCTTGGAGCCAATAAAGAATTTGCTTATACCGACAAATCCCGGAGTCTGGATACCCCCGCCTACCATGCCAGCCATTGTGGAAAATTTCATCCCGCTTGGAGTCATTCCGGAGTGTTCACGGTTTACTGCCATCACCCCATTGGTTGAAGGCAGTATTGCGGCTATTACTTCAAAACATCCGCAAGAAGTCATCGGATCCACGATCATCGAATAAGCTGAGAAGGATTCAAGTGCCTGGTTTGAAGCTTTGAAAACAAATTCATTGACACCCTTCCACACACCAAGGTTCTCATCAATAGTCTCTCCCTTTTGAATAGGCTGATTCGGGCCCGTAGGATTGATCTCATTGGACGCCTTGCAGTCCAGCCAGTTATATGCTCCGCACAAACCGGGTCTCTCGGGAGAAACGGCACAAATATGATTGGGGGCAAATGACTGGCAGAGTGAACATGAATAGAATGTATCCACTGATTCATCTGTAAGCGTCTTAAGCCTTTCGTCCCTGGTCCTAAAGACTCCCTTGGCCCTTGCCTTAAGCGCTGACACATCTTCAGGATTTGTATATATTTTTACCTGGATCTTATCCATTATATTTCCAAAATCCGAATGCATCTTAGCATGAAGTATTGTACCGATATGTTTTATCTTAAATCCTTTTTTAACCGCTTCCTTGGAGAATCTTACCCATATGATATCTCTCTGACCCATATGGAATATGCCTGTTGCATAGTTGACAAAATAATGTATTTGTCTTTCCATTACAGGTTCAAAATCGTCCTGCATCTTCCTCCCGTATACAAGGACCTCGATACCAAGAGGAAGGACATCTCCCTCTTTTATATCGTCTATCTCCGGACCGAATACTTCTACTTTTCCATCTTCTACTTCGGTTTGGTCAGCGGTACGCAAGAATTCAACAGCCTCACTCTTATTGCCGCCAAATTCTACAAATGTATCTTCTTTTCTTACCCTTTCGCCCTCAAAAGCAGCCCCGAAAGCAACAGGTATATCTACCTTGTCCACAGTGATCTTAAGTCCCCTGACCTCAATGGCTTTAGACACCATCTCTTCGGAAGGGATATTTGATACTACATGCTCATAGGTGCATACTCCTCGGGGAAGTATCTCCGGAATATTTGTATCCGCTATCGTTGGGAAACCATAATTTATGGCACCGGCTGCATTCGCATATTTCAGTTCATCTACTTCACCGAGAGCCAGGACAAAGGCAAATACCCTGCTCTTATTATAAAGGAGCATCCTGCGGAAATCTCCGCCCTGGACCCCTCCAAATGAAAGTGCCGCCCTGGCAGCAAATCCCAGTGCATATATTGTTGCAGATATATCCTTACCGAAAGGTACAAGTCTTGTATCCCATCCGAGTTCAACACCTTCCTGGTCAAGTTGTTCAGCCATTGATATCCCATTGGTCTCGCCTGTCATAAACACATAGATATTTTTCTCCTGGAGTTCCCTGGCGATCTTTACGGCTGTCTCATTGTCTTTAGCTGCTCCAACACATGCTGCAAAACCAGGTGCGGTACCGTCTACAAACTCAATGCCTCTTTCCCTTATGATCAAATCAGTTGCGGCCCCAAGCCATATGCCGTCAACTGGAGAAGGCCCATCGATATACTTGATCGCTTCAATTATTTCCTCGGCCCATAGAGTAGCAATACCGGCATCCAGGGTGCCGCCAAGATATGGCAGCCACATCTTTTCAGAAGGTACGACTGGAAGTAATTTTCTTGTTTCTTCCAGCACTTTTATGCAGTCGGAAAGTTTTTCCACTTTGACGCCCGACATACTATAGATGATAGGCAAATAATAGCCAGTATCCGGAAATTCCACTACCTGGTCCTCACCATTTTTTTCAATACTTTTTGCAAGCATCTGTTCTGCCCGCTCTAATGTCTTATATGCTCCTTTTATAGCACTGGTTGCAATAATCTTAGACATCTTTCAATGACCTCCTTGCTTCCATATCTAATAGTACTCTTTCTTTGGCCACATCCAATTTGAGGGCCTTTCTCTTATCCTGAATTACCTCGATCACCTTATTTAGGAGTTCGTCGATATCCGCAATATATTCAAGTTGTCCACCATACTTTTTCTGCCAGCCTTTAGTCATCTCTTCTTTTACTTCAATGCTGGATTCCACAGGAATCGGCTCTCCGCTAAAGGCAACATATGCTCCGGAAGCAGCAAAATATGTTCCGATTGAGAGAGCTTTCTCACTCATCCATTCAGGAGCTACTCCTGCTATCGGCAGATCGCTGATGTCATCTCCCAGTCCGCCTTCCTTGACCATATCAGACACTACTGTAAGTATCCTGGAATTATCAATGCAGGACCCCAGATGAAGCACGGGAGGTATTCCTACAGCTTCGCATATTGATCTCAATCCATCTCCCGCCAGCTCCATAGCCTCTGATTTCATAAGGCCGCATTTAGCTGTAGAGAGCGCCCCGCATCCCGTCTGGACAACAAGGTAATCCCTGGATATAAATTCCTTAGTAAGGTAATTATGGTACTTATCATGGGTGCATCTTGCATTATTGCACCCGACTATTCCCACTACACCCTGAATCCTGCCGTCTATTATTGCGTCGTTTAAGGGCCTGAATGATCCCCTGAACTTTCCGCCAAGCATATACTTTATATATTCTCTTGAAAATCCGGCAATAAGATCGGATTTGATATCAGGAATACATACTTCTTTTGCCCTATTCGGGTAATTATCTATTGCCAGTTTGATTATCTCTTTAGCAAGCTTTAATCCATTATTTTCCTCAAACTGCATATGGATAGCGCCGGGGATCTTGCATTTAGGAGAGGATGTTATTAGTTTAGTGTGATAATTTTTAGTGACTTCTCCGAGGGACTGCATTATGCACTGGACATCGACTATCATGGCCTCGACCGCCCTTGTCATTATAGCCAGTTCCTGGGAAAGGAAATTACCTATGGGGGCCACTCCCTGTCTCATCAGCACCTCATTTGCAGTACAGCAAATACCGACCACATTTATACCATTGGCACCTTTTGTTTTTGCATATTCTAAAAGCTCCTCATTATCTGCAAGCGTTGCGATTATATCTGAAAGAGTGGGCTCATGACCGTGGATCACAATATTTACTTCATCTTCTTTGAGCATTCCGAGAGTTGTCTTTGCCTTATTGGGTTTTGGAGTGGAGAATAATATATCACTTATCTCAGTAGCTATCAGCGAACCACCCCAACCATCACTCATCGCACATCTTACAGCCTGATTAAGTATATTTTCAACATCCTGGTCAACACCCATATTGGTCCTGTGAAGCATTTCTACTACTTCCCTATCGACTCCTCTGGGTACAACATTATTCTTCCTCCAGATCTCCTGTCTCTTCTCCGGAGCGATCTTAATAACATCTACTTCTCCGGTCTGCTGACCAAAAAGACTTGATGCCTTTTCTGAGACTTCCACGCCTATCTCACTTATTTCCCTGCCTTCTGTCTTTATATCCAGCACTTTTGCAAATTCAATAAGTTTTTCAGGATCCTTAATTTTTACTCCTTCTGCCTTATCCTGGGCAGCAAGTCCCAGCAGATGAGCAAGGTCCCTACCGTGGTCGGAATGTGCTGAAGCTCCAGCTGCAATACTTCTTGCCAGATTCCTGGCACCGATTGTTCCCATAGTCGCACCGCAAAGGCCCGTCTTTCCCTCTTTTAATCTGCAGGGGCCCATCGAGCAATTCTTGCAGCAGATTCCCGAAACACTTGAACCAATTGGACATGCTTTCATTGATTCTGAACGGTCGAATACCGTAGATAGTTCTGGGTCCATGTTCTTGAGCATCTCACAGACCGCAGCATCTGACGATATATCTTCCGGTTTTCTTTTTTCTTTATCTTTTGCCATTATTTTTAAACACCATCCTTTTTAA
>JALHTA010000475.1 GCA_022865545.1 Actinomycetota bacterium
AATTTTATCAAACCACAGTCATTCCATATACTTGTGGAGTTATTGATAGAGACAGGAAACATAAGAATCGATTTTTATAAAACATTTCCATTTTGCCAAACTTAATAAAAACTCGGGGCGCCTGGCAGGCCGGGTGGGGCTGGTCTTGTTTGGAACATTCAAAGGAGATATTCTGTGGCAAAAAACTTAAAATAATATGTTTATTTTTGCTTGATTTTATTGAAAAATAAGTATAAATGTTATCGTCCATTTTACATTTTGGCGCCTTGATTGTCGGCTATTCGTCCCCAGCAGTTATGAGGTTCGCTGCACAAGGTTCTTATAAACTATTTTCTGGAGGTTTTATGGACGCCGATGAAAACCCTTTCAGTCACAGCAAAAGAGCCTATGGCCCAAGAGGAATTCTATGGCCGTGAAGGTGATACCAAATATGCGGGTATGCACCTGCTTGCAGAACTTTGGCATGCGCGATATCTTACAGATGCTGCTAAGATCCGCAGCATTATTATCAAGGCTATCGATGCCTGCGGTGCAACCATGCTTAGCATCGATCTTCATACGTTTTCCCCTAATGGCGGCATCTCGGGTGTCGCTGTCCTCAAAGAATCCCACATAAGTATTCATACCTGGCCGGAACTTGAATATGCCGCAGTCGATGTATTTGTCTGTGGCAGGATTAATCCACATAGGGCTGTGGATATCCTTGAAGCTGAATTCCAACCCGGTCGCATAGAGATCATAGAGGTAAAGAGGGGAATAATCCCATGAAAGAACATAATGAATGGGTCAGTGAAAAATGGCAGAACCTGGAAGTCCGTTACAGGGTCAGAAAGATACTGCAGGAATTGAAGACCGATTTTCAGCATATGATGCTTCTCGACAGTTATGAATACGGAAAGATGCTTTTACTGGACGGAATCGTACAGACTACAGAGAAAGATGAGTTCATCTATCATGAGATGATGACACATGTACCCCTGCTTTCCCACCCCAATCCCCAAAAAGTGTTGATTATTGGCGGGGGAGACGGTGGTGTCCTAAGAGAGGTATTAAGGCATGATAGTGTTAAGAAAGCGGCTATCGTTGAGATTGATCCTGAAGTTATTAGTTTCTGTAATGAGCACCTTCCTTTGATTAGTAACGGGGCTTTTGACGATGGACGCACAGATCTAATCATCGCTGACGGGGCTGATCATATTCGTAAAACAGATGAAAGGTATGACATCATTATCGTGGATTCCTCTGATCCTGCGGGCCCGGCTCAGATCCTGTTTTCAGAACAATTTTATCGAGATATATATAATGCGCTGAGACCCGGGGGCATTATGGTTCGCCAAACAGGATCAACACAGATACAGGCTGAAGAGCAGAGGCAGGCATACGGATTATTAAAGGATATTTTTCAATATAATTCCTTTTATCTGTATCCAGTGCCTACCTATGTGGGGGGATTTTTTTCAACTATATTCTGTTCGGACACAATAGATCCTAAAACCATAGATATTAAGAACATAACAGAGAGGTTCAATCTCAATAAATTAAGGACAAAGTATTATAGCCCGGAGATACATTCCGGGGCATTCCATATCCCACCATTTTTAGAGGAAAATTATCTGTGAAAACCGATTTGAAAGAAAATGATTTTATCACTAATGGTGATAGCCTGGAAGCGCCTTCCTTTGGATGGGAATTGATAATGGATCTTTATGAATGCGATCAAGGCAGCATCTCTACTGAAGAATCTATTAAACGCTATGCTCGGGAGTTATGCGATGTTATTGACATGAAACCATACGGTGAACCCATGACACCATACTTCGGAGAAAAGCAGGAGCACACCAAAGGATATTCCCTCCTCCAATTCATCGAGACAAGTTCTATCACCGGCCATTTTTCCGAAAAAACAGGGGCCGCATACATAAATATCTTTTCCTGCAAGAAATATGATGTAGAAAAAGCTGAAAAATTCACAAAAGATTTCTTTGGGGCGAAACGTGTCAGTTCCCGTTATATAATACGCGAATAGATAGTTTCCATCCAGAAATGGCCCTTTTGCCCAATCCCTGAGTTAATCCGCCTAAGCGGGTAAATCTGTGGAGTTAGTTGTTCCCTCCTTTTAGAAGCGGGACGCGTAATTGCTTTATTTCCCCTCTGGGGCGTAGGCTCCACAGGTCGGAGGCTTGAACTTTAAAATATAATTTGTAGTAGTCATCTTTTTGTAAACGCATCCTGCCAAATGTTCGTCTTGACTGGAGCACATTTTTTAGCGCATCAACCCAACATAGCGGCTGGGATTCTCGGTACTATTTTTAAGAATAAATGATTTTATAACCCAGATGGCGGTTCTGTGGGTCGAGATATGGCATTAACCTACTGTAAACATTGGTTATTTACCCAATGAGATTTATGGTTGACAAAGGGGGAAAATTGATTATTATTCATTTGCTTCCTACCCCGATGTAATTCATGGGGTGTTCTATATTTCGTACCTTATTGATCTTTGATTTTTTGCGTATG
>JALHTA010000476.1 GCA_022865545.1 Actinomycetota bacterium
GTTTTTGCAGTTTTACTGCAAAAACAAAAGGAGCACAAATCAAAGACTGCAGCTTTTCCAGTAAAAAACTTGATGTTGATATACTGCATGGACCGATGATAAACCTGCTTGAGGACTTATATGGTAAAAGTGAAATAATTTATAATCATGAGTTTGATTTTATAATAGAAAGTGTCAATAATAGGTCCACCGATCTTGGAGTATTCCTAAATCCTCCCACCATAGAAGAAATGGAAGAGATCTGTAATTCAGGAAAGTTAATGCCTCAAAAATCAACTTTTTTCTGGCCAAAACCTTCAACGGGCCTTGTAATATATAAATTCGATCAATAAAAAACAGTCTTTAAGGGTAATCCTCCAAGACTGTTTTATATTTAAAAGCTATGTGATCTTATATATTATTACTTAGACTTCAAAGGGTGATATATAGGAGCCTTTTTCTTTTTGCATTTTTTCTAATTTTTCCTTTTGCTTTTTAAGTGTCTCAAAAAGAATATCAGGTACTTCAGGTCCTACATTTTTATATATATTTATTATCCTATCTGTCTTTTCAATATTTTCATTCACTCTTATAGTAAACTGCTGAATATATTCCTGCTCACTATACTCCTTGTCCAAATGTTTCTTAAAAAGCATTGCAAGATCTTTATATTCAGGAATTAATCCAGTTCCTGCATCTATTGCTTCTGCTTCTCCATTTACTCTTAATTCCATCCATTTGAGCCATATGAGCTTATCAAGCTTAGTATTAAGGAATTCTCCGCTTTCTTTATCCTTAAGGAAGTAGTTTACGGAAAATACCTTCGGAGTTTTCTCGAGGTTTTTACCAAACTCAATATTGATATCTACATATTTCCCCATCGGTATGGAGAGGAAGTCAAGATTCGACATCGGATTAAATGTCCTTACTCCTGTTTTCCCGAGAGTTGCAGCAGTTGTTTCTGACTCTATAGAAGCACCCATTGTTATTATGCCATATTCCCATCCATATGATTCCTGAACAGGCACCAATGTGTCAGAATCCCTTCCGCCATATATGACTCCACCAAGTTCAACGCCATTAGGATCATCAATGTTCGGGTCTACATTTTCAAGATCACCCAGTCCGGCTGTAAATCTAGCATTTTTATGTGATGGTGGTACTTTATTACCATCTCCATCTTTCTTTCCCGGGTACCATTCTCCTGAATAATTTTTTCCTTTTTCGGGAAGCTCACCGGGTTTACCTATCCAGTGGACCTTTCCATCTTCTGTTACCAGTATATTTGAAAATATCACTTCTTTCCCTTCATGTAATATTTTCCATATCATCGGATCATCGTCCGGATTAATATCCTGGATTATTCCAAATAGGCCGATTTCAACATTTACCGCTTTTGCTTTCCCGTTAATATTCCTTATATATGCAATATCATCACCAACAATCGTTTCTCCTTTTAACATAGCAGTAGAAGTTTTTCCACACATAGAGGGGAAAGCTCCTGCAAAATAGGTGACTCTATCCTGAGGTCCATCTACTCCGACAATAAACATATGCTCTGTAAGCCAATCTTCCTTTGAAGCACGGTTTATTCCCAGCCTCATTGCAAGTTTCTTGAGTCCTATCGTATTTCCTCCATATTGTGTATTCATTGAATAGACTGTATCCTCAGCAGTATCAATATATATTCTTCTTTTATCAACATTTTTACTAACTGCATTTTCCAGTTCACCCTCAGAATGTACAAACCTGAAGAATTTCTCATAATCTCCCAACCTTTTAAACTCTTCATAACCTTTTCTATAAAGAATTGTCTCAGAATGGACAACATAGCTGGAGTCAGTGAGTTGTACAGCTGGTATGGTAAACGGAGAATTGGCGGGACCAAGTGTAAAAAATATCACAATCAGTTCCCTGCCTTTCATTATCCCGGACATTATATCATTAATCTCTTCGATGCCTTCATCTTTATCAGCAATATTTAATCCTTTTCCAAATTCTTTTCCTGCTGATACTAAAAATTTTGTCCTTGCTTTATCCCTTGCCTGATCACTAATACTATCAAAATGGATCGTATGTCCTGGCATTGCCAGCCCTGACTCTTCTCCGTCTCTTAATGCTTTGTCTCTGATATACCGAATATCCTCTTCTGTGTCATTACATATAAATATAGAATCCGGTTTAAAAAGATTTACGAATTTTGCGATAAAATCATTTAGATGTTTATTATTTATTACATCAAGTTTTTTTATATTATTTTCATCGCATTTTTCCCTGATAATGCTCATACCGTCCATAATATCCCCTTACTTTTCTAAACGTATAATAATTTTTAATAAATATTTATAATATTTTTTATTTTTTAATTATACTAAATAATTTATGTAATTTATATAATATTTTTAATTATTTTTTAGTTTTATGCTATATTTACAAATTTATTTTTGTTTTATGCTATATTTACAATATTATTTCAATAAATAAGGAAATATTTTAATATATTGATGATTTATTGTGTATTTCCAGATATATTTTAATATATTATGTCTTCAATCTCACTTTCCGCAGTAAAATCCAAAAACCCTACTGGTTTTTTAATTCTACCAGAAATTAAATCAA
>JALHTA010000064.1 GCA_022865545.1 Actinomycetota bacterium
CCTTTTTTATCGAGCCCTTCAGGATAAAAAGGTCCGATCCAGTCAGAATAGCCGTACCCTGAAGTGCCTAATAATAATTTTGACATTGATTAAATTAATTTTTCGATCTCGCTTAGTATCCTATCTTTTCCCATGGCGCCTACAAGTTTTTTGACTACATCGCCGCCTTTGAAAAGAAGCAGGGTGGGTATGCTGCTTATGCCGTATTTTATTGCGGTATCCCTGTTTTCATCCACATTCATCTTGCCTATCTTTAAAACATCGCTGCTTTTCTCGGCTGCAAGCTTTTCCAGTTCGGGTGTTATCAATTTGCAGGGACCGCACCATATCGCCCAGAAATCAACCAGTACCGGCACACTTGATTTTATTACTTCAGTTTCAAAATTATCATCTGTTAAATGCACGATATTATCGGACATGTTCTTCCTCTCCATGGTCATTGATTTTTAATAGCTATATATAATAAAGCAAAAGATCTACAGATATTCAATCATTTCTATTTTTTCTACATTTACGAATACGATCTTCCGTTCTATTCCATTTTCTTTAATGTCGGCACCTGTTTTTTCAGTATAGAATACACTGGCATTGGTAACAGGGATGAATTTGCCTACATGAGTGGTCATATAGTCGCTCAACCTTCCATCTACCATAGTATGCACTGTTCCTTTAATAACAGCGGACTCAGTCTTGATCTTTACTTCTACATGGACTTTTGGTATCTGCATGTGAACCATTGTGCTCCTTTGTTTTATTTAATATATCTATATTAACAGAATTTTATAAATATTAGCAAAGTGATTTTTTTTAGTCAATTACCTCATAATAAATCATTATCGTATATCTGTACATTATACTATCTATATATATAGTAATTATATTTATTATTATAATCTTATTATTTTGTATTGTTTTTTACTGGTAATATACTATAATAACCTATAATAACTGTGGATTTTCAACTCTAATCAATCAATTTGAAGGGGGTAAGATGTATAAGTGTCTAAACTGCGGTAATACGGATAAGTTCTACGGTATAGCAAAGGAGCAGGGTAATGCCCTTATATTCCAGAACTGCGGGGTGGTTAATGGCAGTGATGGAAGCAGCGTGCTTGAAGAAGCCCTTAATGCTTTGAGGAAGAGCAGTGACAGGCATAAACAGCCTGTTGGAGCCTTAAGCGGCCCCAATGCTGTCTTTATTGATGAAGGTCCTTTCCGGACCGGTATCCAGGATGCAGTATCCGGGGTATCTGATAAAAAACATCTTCCAAAATCCGGGGGAGATCCCGGAGCGGCTCCCGCAGATCCGGATATGACTATCCGGGGCAATCTCTGGGCCATCCAGACTGACGGAAAGGGTGAGGATATCACCTGGGCCTATATAACTTCGGATAGGAGCTGGAAAGGATTTCACGAGGTCCGGTCCTGCGCTGTCTGCCGCTCCACCAGTATTGCATCCATATAATAGCGGCCCTATTTTGTGGGGGCTTAAATGTTTCTAAGAACTATTTTTATTAAGCTATATTTTATCCTCTGCTACCAGTTTACTGGCGCGGTAGAGGGATTCAAATGTTCCCGCATCTGTCCACCATCCATCGATAATGGAATAGGTCATTGTTCCTCTTCTTATATACTCATTATTTACATCTGTAATCTCAAGCTCTCCCCTATCTGAAGGCTTCAGGGTCCTGACTATATCAAAAACATCACTATCATACATATACAGGCCGATAACAGCATAATTCGATTTCGGATTTTTTGGTTTTTCCTCTATATTGATTACCCTGCCATCTTTTATTTCAGCAACTCCGAATCTTTCAGGATCGTTTACCTCTTTTAAAAATATTTTTGCCCCTTTGGGCTGTTTCTCAAATTCTTCTATTGCACCTGAGATATCATCTTTTATTATATTATCACCAAGCATCACGATCACTTTTCCTTCATCCGCAAAATTTTCAGCAAGCTTTAATGCATCTGCGATCCCTCCCTCGCCTTCCTGGTATGTATAGCTTATATCCTTCAGGCCGAATTCACTTCCATTTCCAAGAAGTACCAGAAAATCACCGGCATTATTGCCTCCTGTGACTATCATGATGTCCTTCAAGCCGCCTTTTACCAGGGTATTTAAGGGATAATAGATCACTGGTTTATTATATACAGGAAGCAGGTGCTTGTTGGTAACCTTTGTGCATGGCATCATCCGTGTACCGAGTCCACCCGCAAGAATTACTCCTTTCATAGAACTTACCACCTCTCTAAATGATATTGTTTATAATATAAAATACAAAAACAGCTATTGAAAGGCAAATGCAATATAGTGCAAAAATATTCAAGTTCTTCTTCCTCGTGAGATAGAGGAGGTATTTTATAGCAAAAAGTCCTGACACATAAGCCGATATAAGACCGGCTGCCAGTGTCCATATAATATGCGCCCCGCCATCAAATATAATACCGCTCGAGCGGGAAAACTCAAATACAAATGAACCGAGTATTATGGGGATCGAAAGTAGGAATGAAAACCTTACTGCTTCTTCTCTTTTAACTCCAAAAAATCTGGCAAAGGATATTGTCGAACCTGATCTTGAGATGCCGGGAAATATTGAAAGGGCCTGTCCTATGCCGGATGCTATAGCCGCCAGATATGTAAGAGAAGGTTTTTGAACCACTTTCCTGCCCCTGTATTCCCCTCCCCAGAGTATAAAGGCTGTTACCAGAAGAAATGCGGCCACTATAAGAGGTTTTGAAAAGATGCTTTCAATGAGTTCATCCAGAAAAACCCCCGCGATTACAGCCGGTACCGTAGCTATTATTATATAGAGACCCATTTTAAAATCATTGCTGCTGCGCCATTTCCTGCTGAATATGCCCATTAAAAATGCTCTTACGATCCTCCATACATCCCTGTAGAGTACCGTAAGGACCGCAAAAAGTGTCGCAAGATGGACCGTGACTGTAAA
>JALHTA010000477.1 GCA_022865545.1 Actinomycetota bacterium
TGATAAAAACTGGATAATAGAGCTGCTAAAGCCCATATACGAAAATAGGGAAGTAGTAGCTTCAGGCTCAAAGGTCCTTTCTTTTGACGGTAATTCCATTGATTTTGTGGGAGGGATGATAAATTTTGAAGGCAAAGGTTTTCAAATAGATTATGGCAAATCGGTAAGAGATGATAATTATAAAATTAATAAATTCCTCCCTTTCGTAAACGGTGGGGCCATGATGATAAGCAGGAAGGTATTTATTGAATGTGGTGGTTTTGATGAAGATTTTTTTGCATACTATGAAGATGTCGATCTTGGCTGGCGTCTCTGGGTTCTCGGGTATAAGGTAGTTTTTGCTCCGGATTCTATTGTCTATCACCATCATCACGGGACTTCAAAGACTTTCAGTGAAGACAGGCTGAGATTTTTAAAGGAGAGAAATTCATTATATTCAGTATTTAAAAACTATGATGACAGCAATCTTGCAAGGGCTTTTTCAGGAACTCTTGCAAGTATTTTCAACAGGATATTTGTAGATACTGATTTTGATTATGAAAAATATTATGACATAAGTGAACCAGGTAAAAAGACTCCTGCCTCACCAGATTTAAACATTCTACCCGGACCCCTGAGTTCCCTTGCTGCTGCAAAAAGTTTTTATGATAATCTTGATAGTCTTGTAAAAAAGAGAAAATGGATACAGGAGAACAGAAAGCGGGATGATAAAGCTGTATTTTCATATTTTAAAGGACAATTCCTTGCAGTCTCTCCCGATCCCGATTATCAAAAGAAGCAGATCGACATACTCCGGGAGCTCGGAATATATAAGGTATTTGAAAAGGAAATAAAAAGAAAGATTCTTATAATCTCAAGTGAAGTCCTTTCGAAAGAGATGGCGGGACCGGCAATAAGGGTCTGGAATTTTGCAAAGGTATTGTCAGAACATATGGATGTGACTCTAGCTATACCCAATAAAACTGATCTATCGGAACAGGATTTCAAACTGGTACAGTTCTTTGATGACGGACAGCTGAGGGAGATAATAAAGGAAAATGATATCATACTCTGCGGAGGGATGACCTTTGCTAAATACCAGAGTATAAAGACTTCCGGAAAATATCTTATTATCGATATATATGACCCCTATAATCTCGCCACTCTTGCAGAATATGAAAAAGAACCTATAAATAAACAGTTGGAGATATTCAAATCCATACATAATATTTTTAATGAACAGTTCTATTACGGGGATTTTTTCATTTGTGCATCCGAAAGACAGAGGGATTTCTGGCTGGGAATGCTTGCTGCACTTAACAGGGTAAATCCATATTCATATAAGCAGGATCCTTCACTAAGGAAACTTGTAGACATTGTGCCATTCGGGCTTCCTGGTAATGAGCCGATACATACAAAAAATGTACTGAAGGGTAAAGTCGGGGGAATAGGCAGCAAAGACTTTGTCATTATCTGGGGAGGAGGAGTATACAACTGGTTTGACCCTATCACATTGGTAAAAGCAATGAAAATAGTGAAAAACACAAGGGACGATATCAAGCTTTTCTTTATGGGAATAAAGCATCCCAATCCGGAAGTAAGGGAATTTGATATTGCTGAAAAGACAGTCGAGCTTTCAAAAAAGCTGGACCTTTATGAAAAGAACATATTCTTCAATTTCGGCTGGGTAGAATATGAAGACAGGCAGAATTATCTGCTTGAATCAGATATTGGAATAATCACTCATCCGATGCATATAGAGACGAGGTTTTCTTTCAGGACGAGGATACTTGATTATATATGGACAGGGCTGCCGATCATATCGACCAGAGGGGACAGCCTGAGCGATATGATAGAGAAAAACGGCCTGGGTATCACGGTGGACCACA
>JALHTA010000478.1 GCA_022865545.1 Actinomycetota bacterium
AATAGTGATATTAATAATATTGATCTCAATAAAAGATTTGATGTAATAATTTCTATGTTTTCGGTGATCAATTATCAAACTACAAATGAAACACTTTCAGAATTTTGCAGGGTGGTTAAAAAACACTTAAAAGAAGATGGGATTTTTATGTTCGATGCCTGGTATGGTCCGGCTGTTTTATCACAAAAGCCAAAAGAATGTATCAGGGAGGTAAGGGTTGATAATTCAAAAACTATTGTCCGGTTTACAGAACCCGGTATTGACTTATTAAATCACACTATTGAGGTTTCATTTAAAGTATGGTATTTAGATAAGGATAAACTTGTAAAGAAAACTAATGAATCACATACAATGAGATTTTTGTTTCCTCAAGAAATTAAATATTTTTTAGAAGTAGCAGGATTTAAGGAAATAAAATTCTTTCCATTTCTCAAGTCAAAAGGACAATTAACTGAACGAGATTGGAATATGTTCGTCACAGCAAAATAGTAATCCTATGGATAGAGCCGTTATGAGTAATCATTATGAAGAAATAAAACACAAAAATAAATTAATTGCTATTATTATAAAATCAGATTACTCTTCAGGTAAAACTATCTTTTTTAGCCCACCCGGTTTTTCACAACAACTGGGTTACCTGCGCCATGATAAAGGCGGCAGTATAAAAGCGCATTTCCATAAAGAAGTCCGCCGGGAAATAATATTGACCCAGGAAGTATTATTTATAAGAGCTGGAAAAATCAAGATCGATCTGTACACCGTAAAAAAAGAATATATTACTTCAAGAGAATTAAACAGGGGTGATGTCATATTCCTCTGCAGCGGCGGTCATGGTTTTAAAATACTCGAAGATTCTGAAATTATAGAAGTCAAGCAGGGTCCTTATTCAAATAGAGAAATTGACAAAGAATTATTTGATGGAGTTTAAAGTGATCCCGGTCTGTGAGCCTTTAATCGGTAAAAAAGAATTCAAATATGTCCAGGAGTGTCTTAAAACCGGCTGGATTTCTTCAAATGGAAGATTTATAGGCGAATTTGAAGAAAAGTGGGCGGATTACTGTAATATGAAATATGGAATTGCAGTCAGCAATGGGACCGCTGCTTTGATAGTCAGTCTGGGCTGTCTGGATCTAGAGCCGGACGATGAAATAATAATGCCCGCATTTACTATAATTTCCTGCGCTCTTGCTGCTATTTATAATAATTGTAAACCAGTTTTTATAGACTCTGAACCTCGAACATTTACAATTGATACCACAAAAATAGAAGAAAAAATCACAAAAAAAACCAGAGCGATTATCGCTGTACATATATACGGACACCCCTGTGATATGGACCCGATCTATAAATTGGCAAGAAAATATCAACTAGCTATCATAGAAGATGCTGCAGAGGCCCATGGGGCCGAGTATAAAGATAAAAAATGCGGCAGTCTTGGAGATATAAGCTGCTTTAGCTTTTATGCAAATAAAATTATCACCACCGGTGAAGGCGGAATGCTGCTTACAAATGATAAGAATTATGCGGAGAAGGCCAGGGCTATTAGAAATCTCTGCTTTAAAAAGGAAAAACGCTTCTATCATGAAGAATTGGGCTATAATTTCAGGATGACAAATATCCAGGCAGCAATAGGACTGGCTCAATTAGAGCGGATTGATAAGCTTGTAGAAAAAAAACGGTGGATCGGCCGCACTTATAATAAGAAACTTAAGGATATCCCCGGGATTATCCTTCCGGTTGAGGAGCATTGGGCGAAAAATGTTTATTGGATGTATGGGATAGTTTTAAAAGATACTGCCGGTATTGTTGCACTGGAATTTGCAGAACGTTTATACAAATTAGGAGTAGATACAAGGCCATTCTTTCTGGGAATGCATGAACAGCCTGTTCTTAAGGATATGGGGATAATTAAAAACGAGAAACACCCTGTTTCAGAAATGATATCAAGGAAGGGATTGTATTTGCCAT
>JALHTA010000479.1 GCA_022865545.1 Actinomycetota bacterium
ATGATTATTACAATTAAAAAATATCTCATATAAAAAATTACATATATTATATATTTTTACTTAACCATTATATATTATCCATAGATATAAGTAATTAAAATTCCAATTAAGAAAACTGCCGGATCATTTTTTGGGGGAAACTCAAATGACCCGGGTACTGACCTTCAAATCGGACTGGTTTTTAGGGGAAAGGTTAAGGGGATCTTTTACAGTCCCGGATTAACATTATATTTGTATTATTAATAATTAAGTATATAATAATGTAATGTATAATTATTAAATAAGAATTTAATTTATGAGTTTAGTAAAAGTATTCAATATTTCATTATGAACGTAGAGGCAATACCCTTAGTAGACCCATTAATAGCAGGAATGATCTTATCTATTTTAACGATTATTGGTTTATTGATCAAGAAATCTATGACAGGCTACAGGGTAGGCGTAATTCTTTTTTCCGGGTTATTTGTCTGGATGACATTTTACTCCCTGGAGCTTTTAGGTGAAGAACTTACGTTTAAAATATTAATGAGTAAAATTGAATATATCGGCATCGTAATAGTCCCGGTAGCATTTTTTATTCTGGTCCTATATTTTTCAGGGTACACTAAATGGACCCGGATAAAGAGAAATTTCTTTTTACTGATAATTCCTTTAGTAACGCTGGGGCTTGTTTTTACAAATGAAAGACACGGCTTGATCTGGAAGGAAATATTTCATAGAAATAATGGTAGATATTTATTTCTGGGGGTTAAATATGGAGAATGGTTCTGGGTTTATATCGGCTTTTCTTATTTACTAATAATTATCAGTTATATAATTCTTATCAAAACCATTATTGGGAGAATAAAAATTTTTAGACTTCAGGCAATTTCAATGATCATTGCTCTGACAATTTCCTGGATTGCCAATTTACTATATATTTTGAAACTGCTGCCATGGCAAGATTTTGATATAACGCCGCTTATGCTCGCTATAAGCAGTCTTGTATTGATTTATAGTTTCAAATTTTTAAAGACCGGTGATATTATTCCAGTCAGATTTGAGCAAGGTATTGAAGATAAAAAGGATATTACTTTTATAATCGATAATAAAGAGCGACTGATAGAGATAAATCAATCAGGAGAGGATTTATTAAATATATCGGGTAAAAGTTTTACCGGTAAGAAAATAAAGGATATCTGGGCCGATTATTCTAAATTTCATTCAAGTGGCATTGATGATATTGGACAATATGCCACATTTAAAAGAAGTTCAAAAGAATTTACATATGATGTTCATGTTAACCCTGTACTTGATAGTAAAAAATCTTTAATTTATAAAATTTTTACTCTCAGGGATATTACAGAAAAAATAAATGCTGAAAAAGCAGTAAGACGGAGTGAAGAAAAATTCAGAAAAATTTTCGAGAATTCCCTTGACGGTATTTACCAGAGCACCGTTAAAGGCAAATATATTGATGCAAATAATGCTCTGGTAGAAATGCTTGGATACAGTGATAAGAAAGAGCTTATCTCAAAAAATATAAGAAAGGATATATATTATTCCGAAAAAGAAAGG
>JALHTA010000480.1 GCA_022865545.1 Actinomycetota bacterium
ATAACTCTGTCTGTCTTCATCGATCATCAGTTTTATATAATTAAACATTTCCGGCACCCGCTGAACCTCATCAAAGATGACTTTATTATTATATTTCTGTAGAAAACTTTGAGGGTCACTTAAAAAATCTTCAATATTGTGGACGCTATCAAAAGTAATATATTTATATTTATCTTTAAGAAATTCCTTGAGCATAGTAGATTTTCCAGACTGTCGAGGACCGGTTATTGCTACAGCAGGAAATATTTCCAAATACTTATTTAATGTTTCTTCTAATTGTCGGTGAATATACATAAACGTAATAATAACATACAATATAGTAATGTCAATACTAAATTGTATAAATATATTTTCAATGCACAAATAATTTAAGTAATTTGAGTGTATCTTTTCTATTTCCTATACTTGCTTTTAGGCAAAGTAAAGCTAGGAAGGAGTAGGATGGTTAGTACATAACTCGGCTTCTGTCACAATTACAATATTTAATTTTGAGATGTTTTTCCTAGATTAACTTCAAATTTTAAAATATATTTCTATTTTTAAGTAGTTTAAGAAATAATCGAGGTATTTATTCATGACCGGGTAGAGCCTAATAGTATTTTGTAGCGTTATAAAGTATTTTGTTGATATAATTATAGTAATTAAAGATTTGTAAACAAAACTCTTAAATAGTTCAAATAAATGATGTAAAAAATATAGAAAGGGAAATATGTCAATTAAAATTAACACTAGCACAACTTGGGTAGGCGAAGTCGACTGGGAGATAAGGAGATTTCACGGGGAGGAGTATTCCACCTACCGGGGTACCACGTATAATTCATATCTAGTAAAGGATAAAAAAGTTGCCCTAATAGATACAGTATGGCAACCCTTCGCAAAAGAATTTATCAGTAACTTAATAAAAGAAATAGATTTATCAAAGATAGACTATATTATTGCTAACCATGCTGAAATTGACCATAGTGGAGGATTGCCTGAACTTATGAAAGAAATTCCAGATACTCCGATATACTGCACTAAAAATGGCCTGAAATCCTTTAAAGGTCACTACCACAAGGACTGGAACTTCAAAACAGTAAAAACCGGAGATAAACTGAGTCTTGGAGAAAAAGATCTAATATTTATAGAAGCCAGAATGCTTCACTGGCCGGATAGTATGTTTTGCTACCTTACTGGAGACAATACCCTTTTTTCAAATGATGCTTTTGGCCAGCATTATGCTACAGAGTTTCTCTTTAATGACCTTGTAGACACTGAAGAACTGTATCAGGAGGCCATAAAGTATTATGCGAATATCCTAACTCCTTTTAGCGGACTGGTAGAAGGAAAGATTAATGAACTTCTCAAACTAAAACTTCCTGTAGATATGATCTGCCCCAGCCACGGGGTTGTCTGGAGAAAAGACCCATTGCAGATAGTAAAAAAATACCTTGAGTGGTCAAAAGACTACAAAGAGAACCAAATTACAATAATATATGACACCATGTGGAATGGTACGAGGAAAATGGCAGAGATAATTACTCAAGGTATAAAAGAGGTAAATAAAAAAGTGACAATAAAGCTGTTTAACTCTGCAAGGTCTGACAAGAATACCATAATAACAGAGATTTTTAAGTCAAAAGCTATACTTGTAGCTTCTCCTACTATAAACAAGGGGATTCTATCCTCTACTGCAGCTATACTGGAACAGATAAAGGGTCTTTCATTTAAGAACAAAAAAGCAGCTTCCTTTGGCTGCTATGGTTGGAGTGGAGAAGGGATAAAGGTTATTACTGAAGAACTCAAAAAAGCAGGATTTGAGATTATAAATGAAGGAATTAAAATCTTGTGGAATCCTGATAATATAGGAATAGATCAATGCAAAAAGTTTGGAAATAAGATTGGTAAAATATCCTGAAAATTTATGATTGTACGGAACTCCAATAAATAAAGATAAGGTACTATAATAATAAAATTACTCCTTCATAAAAATAGATGTTTCTGGAAAATACATTCAATGGCTGTTTTTGGGTTAGTATTGAACAGAAAGGTAAACTGAGCAAGTGGATTACTTTAAATGTACACTGATTATTGAAAAAGTATTTTGCTAATATTTAATATAAAACTTTTTAAAAAGGAGTGAAAAATGGAATATTTAGA
>JALHTA010000481.1 GCA_022865545.1 Actinomycetota bacterium
ATACAATCGTCCAATATTCCATCATTTAATTGATATGATGGAATCACTTGAAATAGAAGATATATATGTTGTTGTGAATGTTCATAAAAAATATATATTGCAATATTATAAATCTATTAAATCAAGTTTAAAGACAAGAATACACTTTATAGTGCAGAAGGAGCTTGATGGTATGGCAAATGCGATTTTACTGACTGAGAAATATATAAAAAACCAACCATTTTTAGTAATCCTGGGTGATGAATGTATTATCACCGATTCATTGGAAACAATGATCGAGTCGTTTTTTGATACCGGAGCAATTGTCACTGAGTTGATCACTAAAGAGGATAGTAAGGAAACTTTGAAACAGACTTGTTCATTAAGCATAGGAAAAGATAATAAAATACTGGAAATATTAGAAAAACCCGAAGAGCCTCCCTATATGATCAGGGGGTGCGGAATTTACCTTTTTGATCCGGAAATTTTTAAGTTTATCCGTAACACCCCGGTCCATCCCATTAGAAAAGAAAAGGATATAACAACTGTTATCAGTAATGTGGCTAAAACTGGAAAAGCTTATGGTTACTTTTTTAACGGTTATAATATTAACATTAATGATTCCGACGAGCTTTTAAAAGCGAGTATTCTATATAAAGAATTCTTAAATGAAAAGAATTGATCAAGTTGAAACAATATAATTTAAAATAGATCTATAGATTATTTTTAAACCAGGATATTGTCTTAGTAAGTCCCTCCTCTAAACCAACCCGGGGTTTCCAATTCAATATCGTTTTTGCCTTTTTAATATCAGGCATCCTTTTTTTAGGGTCATCCTCGGGAAGGGGTCGAAATACTATTTTACCTTTAGATCTGGTTATTTCTTTCACTTTATTTGCAAATTCCAATATAGATATTTCCTGAGCATTGCCAAGATTTACAGGCATAGGATAATCACACTGGGTCAATCTATACAGGCCCTCTACAATATCATCTATATAGCAAAAGCTTCTGGTCTGACTGCCATTTCCATATATGGTGATTTCTTTTCCCAGTAGACACTGCATTATAAAATTAGGTACCACTCTTCCATCTCTCATTCTCATATAAGGGCCATAAGTATTAAATATACGGGCTATTCTGGTCATTACACCCTGCTGGCGATAATAGGCCATAGCCATAGCCTCCGCAAATCTCTTGGCCTCATCGTATACTCCCCGCGGCCCGACTGGATTAACATTGCCCCAATATTCTTCGCTTTGCGGGTGTTCTACCGGGTCCCCGTAAACCTCCGAGGTGGATGCGAGCAGCATTATGGCTCTTTTTGATTTGGACAGACCCAATATATTGTGTGTGCCCAGTGCCCCTACTTTTAATGTCTGTATTGGCAGCTGTAAATAATCGACAGGACTTGCCGGTGACGCAAGATGAAAAATAATACTAAGATTATCTTTGATCTCTATATATTCAGTAATATCATGGTTAATAAAAATAAAATCGCCGCTTTTTATACTCTCCAGATTCTTTAAAGTACCTGTTACTAAATTATCAATGCAAATTACTTTATAGTTCTTCTCTAATAAATATTTGCATAAGTGACTCCCGATAAACCCGGCACCACCGGTCACAACTACAGTTTCATTATTTTTCAATTTTAGTAATCCTTTTTATTTATTTATTAATTGCTTTCGTCATCGCCCTATTCCAATATATTTAAATCCTTTTTTCTCCAGGTAATCTCTATCCAGGAAATTACGGCCGTCTATTATTATGGGTTTTGACATTAATTCTTTTATTTTAATAAAATCAAGTTTTAAAAATTCCTTCCATTCGGTTGCCAGTAATAATAATTCAGAATCGGCGGCTGCAGTATAAGCGTCATTACAAATCAATACTTTTTTGTCTAATGCTTCAGGTTTTACTTTTACTATTGGGTCATAAAACTTTATTCTTGCTCCGAGAGCAGCAAGATTATTCATTATATCTATTGATGGCGATTCCCTTACATCATCCGTATCGGGTTTAAAAGAGATCCCTAAAATTGCAATTGTTTTTCCCTTTACTATTTTTAATTCATCCTGGACTTTTTTAACAATCTTTTGTCTTTGTCCTGTATTAACATTAATAACTGAGTTAAGAATTTGCGGAATGATGCCGTATTCTCCGGCAATATAGCTTAAAGCTTGAATATCTTTAGGAAAACAAGAGCCCCCCCAACCGATTCCTGCATTTAAAAACTCGGGAGCAATTCTTCTATCAAGTCCCATTCCTTCAGAAACTTTTAAAATATCAGCCCCGACTTTTTCGCAAATATTTGCTATTTCATTTATGAATGAAACTTTTGTAGCTAAAAAAGAATTAGCGGCATACTTTATCATTTCTGCACTTGTAAGATCAGACTTAACTACCGGGATCTTTTTACCTTTCGGTATAAGTCTTTCAATGCCCTTCGGACAATCGAAGCTTTGATCAATAATCGGTTTGTAGAGTTCAGTCATTTTATCAACGACTTCTTTCGAAGAAGAGCCTATGACTATTCTATCAGGAAAAAGTGTGTCACTGATCGCACTTCCTTCGCGTAAGAATTCAGGATTTGAAACAACGTGGAAATCTATATCTTTAACTGGATTATTTCTTTCAATGCTTTCAGAAATTACCATTGAGACCCAGTCTCCCGAACCTATGGGTACCGTACTCTTGTTTACTATTATTTTATTGCCATTGATGTATTTTCCGATTTCAGTAGCAACATCTTCAATAAATTTTAGATTTGCCTGCCCGTTAAACAGAGAAGGAGTGCCCACGCATATGTAAATCACTTCTGATCTATTTATAGCTTTTGAAATATCTGTGGTAAAACTTAATCTATTATTTTTAATATTCTTTTTTAGTAATTCTTCAATTCCGGGTTCATAAATAGTACTCTCCCCGGAGGCCAGCTTATTTATTTTCTCTTTAATATTATCGACGCAGATCACATTATTTTCGATCTCAGCTAAACACACTCCTGTTACCAGACCAACATATCCTGTTCCTATTACACAAATATTCAAATTCTACATTAGTCCTTTCTATTTGATAATAATTGACTTTCTTGAAGCTGCTGTTGAATTCCACATAGATACAATAACTTAAATTCTCACTTTATCTTAAGCTTATTATAAATTTTATGCCTGGAATAAGTAAAGCTGCAAACACCAAGCTTAGTTAGCAATATTATCACAAATAATCTTTTTATTAAATCCAATTATATCCTGTATGGCGAGTAATGATCTTCTTATAAATTCATCCCGGATACCTCTCCTAAAACAAAAAAAGTTTTATATTGGAATTGGTGGAATTGGTGGAAGAGGGTTCTAATAGTGTAAGATAAGTCAGACATAATCGGGAACATGGTATAAAAGAGATTAACATTTGTTAGAGAAAATAATTATATAAAAATTAAAAACAGGATATAATACCGACTAACTGATAAGATAATAATAAAAAAGTGATATATTACCGGTAAAAATAGGATAAAAGATTACAGATAGATTTTACTTTTAGATTTCAATAAAATTTGAAAATCATAGTATTGTTTACGGAAGAGCTTGTTTTAAGAACTGATTTAGAAGATTTTAAACATATTTTATCATGACCAGTAATGTAAAAGATGAAAATACTGTTTCTTTAAGGTATATTCTAAAAACTTTTAGAAGAAAAAAGTGGCTGTTTATTGGCTTATTTCTAGTTGTAGCATTAACAGGCCTTCTGTTTACCTTTTTAAAAACTCCTTTATACCGGTCATCTTCCATAATCAGACTGGAAGAATCATTCTATGATGATAATTTATATAAGTATTTTCCGGTAGATGCTAAAAGCCTTAATGTTTACCCGCCGGAAATGGACTCTGAAAATCTGGAAAATGAAAATCTAATCGAATCTTCAAGATATTTAGAATCCGACGAGATCCTTAATGCTGTACTGGATAAATTAAATCTGGGCATTACCAGGGATGATTTAAATAAGGCCATTGATATTTTTTTAGATAGAGATAATAACAGCCTGGAAATTGTTGTTTATTATAGTGATCCAGATACCTCATACCAGATCGATTATGAATTAGTGGGTATGTTTATAGAAAACAAAAAAGAGGATAATCTGGAAATTGTAAAAGCTCTTGACCTAAAGATAAAGAGCAGGATCGAGGAAATAAAAGAAGAAATAAATTCACTTGATAGCAATGGCCGTAATCCATTAGAGTTTGAAGCTAATTTTAATTCGCTAAACGCAATTTTAATAGATTTAGAAGAAATCAAATATAATTTAGAACAGAATAAGGATTTATTAATTGATAGAGTAGAAATTTTACAGCAGCCCGGGCTTCCCGGGGATCCGTTTAATACTGAATATGTAAAAAATATACTAATCATTATTTTTACAGCATTTGTTGTCGGTATGATTGCGGTATTTATGCCCGGTGTTTTCAAAAAGAGCAAATAA
>JALHTA010000482.1 GCA_022865545.1 Actinomycetota bacterium
TATTAGGTGCAGTACTTCCCAGAGCACATAGAGAAGCCTCTCTCATCAAGAGTGAGAGGTCTCCTATCAATTTCAGGTCATCTTCTTTTCCTCTACCCTCCATAATCCTCTCATAAATATAGAGCATTTGCCTGAGCCCTTCTCTACAGGGAACACATTTTCCACAAGACTCATCAGATAAAAACTTTAAAAAATAATGAGCAATATTTACCATACAATCAGATTCATCCATTACTATCATCCCACCGGAACCCATCATAGAACCTGCTTTATCCAATTCATCAAAATCTACAGGAAGATCTAAAAGCTTATCCGGGATCACTCCACCTGAAGGTCCACCGGTCTGTACTGCCTTAAACTTATGATTATTTTTTATCCCTCCGCCTATTTTAAATATTATATCCCTTAAAGTAATCCCCATAGGCACCTCTATCAGACCAGTATTTTTTACTTTGCCAACCAAAGAAAATATTTTAGTTCCACAACTATTCTTTGTTCCAATATCAGTAAACCAGGAAGCTCCATTTTTTATGATCCGGGGAACATTTGCCCAGGTTTCCACATTATTTATATTGGTAGGTTTTTCCCAGAGACCACTGACCGCAGTTCTTACATATTTTAATTTTGGCTCTCCAACCTTTCCTTCAATGGCAGACATCAATGCGCTTGACTCCCCAGATACGAAGGCACCAGCACCCCTGTGTACCTTAACCTTAAAACTAAACCCAGAACCTAAAATATTTTTACCCAAAAGACCATATTCTTGTGCCTGCTCAATTGCCCTCTCTATATTCTTTACAGCCAGAGGATATTCCTGTCTAACATATATGTAACCTTCATTTGCACCTATAGCATAGGCTCCTATTATTAATCCTTCTAAAACACTGTGAGGATTGCCTTCCAGAATACTTCTATCCATATAAGCACCTGGGTCTCCTTCATCAGCATTTACTACTACATATTTTTGGTGTTCAGCAGCGTTCTTAGTTGTCTCCCACTTAATACCTGCTGGAAATCCTCCGCCTCCCCTACCCCTTAAATTGGAACTTTTAATTTCTTTTAAAACATCACCAGGAGTTAATTCTCCCAAAGCTTTAGCCAAAGCTTTATATCCTCCTAAACCTATATAATCATCAATACTTTCCGGATCAATTTTTGAATTACTCTCCAGAATTATTCTTTTCTGATACTTATAAAATGGAATATCTGATTCCTTGACTATCCTGTTTCCTTCTTCATCCCGGTAAAGCAGGTGCTCCACTATTTCTCCTCTTAAAGTACTTTCCACTATCTTGGAAATATCCTTTTCAGTAACTCCCAGATAACAAGTTTCTTGAGGATATATCACTACAATCGGACCTCTTTCACAATATCCATGGCATCCAGTTTTTTTAGTCACCAGAATTCTGGCTTTTTTATTACTGCTTTTTTTAATTTCTTTTTCTAAAGCTCTAAAAAGACTATCTGAAGCTAACGCTTTACAACAGGGACCGGAACAGACAGAAATCATTATTTTATCTTCTAAACTTTTTTTTATCTGA
>JALHTA010000065.1 GCA_022865545.1 Actinomycetota bacterium
AAGAAGATGAAGAGTCCCTGGATAATGATCTTATGCCGCTGATAGGCAGGACAACTTTTAATAGAGCACTAAATTTTGATTTGAATGCCCAAAGTGTGGGGGAGATATGAGGATATAGCCTTGTATAATTACAATAATAATGTAATAATAGCCCCGTATTATTACATTAAGTACATAAGGAGTTGGCTCTATAAAAAGGTTTATTGAAGAAAAATTAAAAAACTGGAAAGATACTTCAGAAAGAAAACCTCTTGTTATCAGGGGAGCTAGACAGGTGGGTAAAACCTATACAGTAAAGGAGTTTGGAAAGAATTCTTTCCCATCACTTATAGTAGTTGATTTTGAAAGAAACCGGGCTGTCCACTCCATCTTTGAAAAGGATCTAGACCCACTCAAAATGATTCAGGAACTTGAGATATTTGTGGGACAAAAAATAACTCCAGGGAAGACCCTGCTTTTTTTTGATGAGATCCAGGCATGTGAAAGAGCCTTGATGATGCTTCGGTACATATATGAAGAAATACCGGAACTTCATGTTGTTGCAGCAGGTTCGCTTCTTGAGTTTGCTATGAGCTCAATTTCATTTCCGGTCGGAAGAGTCACGTTTGAATGGATGCGTCCTATGACTTTTAGAGAATTCCTTCTTGCCAGTGGAAAAGAAATGCTCATTAAAAAACTTCCTTCTGTTTTTGAACCGAAAACTATATCTGGCATTCTTCATCATTCAGTCATGGAAGAGCTTCGGCGCTACCTTATTGTTGGAGGAATGCCCGAGGCAGTAAAAAGATATCTTGACTCATCTTCTCTAACAACAGTAAAAAAGGTACATGATGATATTGTAAATTCTTATATTGAGTCTCTGGCGAAATATAGTACCAGAGCCAATATAGAAAGCCTGGAGCATTTAATGAAATCGGTGCCATCCAGTGTAGGATCACAGATAAAATATACTCATCTTGACCCTGACAGGAGAATTGAAGTAACAAAAGCTTCCCTTAATATTCTTGAAAAGGCATTACTTGTCCATCTTATCCATTCAACAAATGTATCCGGACTACCTCTTGGTGCAAATGCATCATCAAAAGTCTTCAAAGCCCTTTTCCTCGATATAGGCTTGATGCAGCATATTTGCGGAATAGATCCTCTTGAAACTATTAACTCTTCTGATCTGACCTCAGTTTATAAAGGAGCTATGGCAGAACAGTTTGTGGGACAGGAGCTGCTTGCTTCTGGCGGATCAGAAAACTTAAAACTTTACTACTGGAACAGGATGAAAAAAGGAAGCACTGCAGAAGTTGATTTTGTTATATCAAGAGGGGGTAAATTATATCCGGTGGAAGTCAAAAGCGGAGCTGCTGGAAAAATGAGAAGCATGCATCAGCTTCTCAGTGAATATGATGAAATTGAAAAAGGATTTGTGCTCTCGTCCGATATCTATGAAAAACAAGCTTTTGGGAAACTTATCTTCATGCCCCTGTATTCAGCTCTTAAATGATGGAATGACTAAATGGGGATTATAGAATTGTGATCCAGAAAGTTCTTATTAATATAAATTATAGGGTACTATTCTAAAAAAGAGCCAGGTCCCCTTATTGTCTCTCTCTTTGTCCTGGCGTTATAGACCTATATATATATCTTTGCAGGGAATATTCCTATTGGATGGGGAAAATAGATACTGCTATTTAGATGATACAATATCTACAATGCTGGAAATATGTGCAGGTGTACTACCGCAGCATGCTCCAAGTATCGACGGTTTATAGTCAAGATATTTCTTTATATTGGAAGCCATTATTTCGGGAGTCTCATTAAATACAGTC